>JAHDCI010000028.1:33716-39574 GCA_020629955.1 Myxococcota bacterium
TCGCGCTCGAAGTCCCCGTAGCGTTCGAGCATCTCAAAGCCGTTGTAGTGCAGCAGGGCCTCAAGCTCGGCGGGAAAGAACTGACGCTGAGTGAGAGGCGTGACGTGAAGATCGAGCGGATCTTCTTCGCCAACGAAGGCCATATCGATGGTCTGAATCTGAGAGACTCCGTCGTAGTCGAAGCGTTCTCGGTAGCGGTAGCGCTTCCTCTCCTTCGGACGCTTGATCGTACGGCCTTTGTAGACTCGGTCCGGGTCTCGTGAGAGCTCGTACGGATTCGGCATCCGCACGTCAAAGATGAAACGCCCCCCTGGCGCGAGATGCTCTCGGACAACCTTCAGCGCCGCCTCGATATCCTGGCGCGTGTAGAGATGCATAAAGACGTTAAAGGGCGCGATGACCCTTTCGAAGCGCGCCTCGGAAGAAAACGTTCGAAGATCGGCGAGCGCGGTCGTGATGTTCTCGCGCACTCGGCGGGGCATCTTCTGAAGACGCTCTTCGAGCCGGTCGAGCATGGACACCATCGCGTCGACCGCCACCACACTCGCCCCCGCTTTCGCGAGCGCAAAGCTGACTCTCCCGCTTCCGCAGCCGAGCTCGAGAACGCTCTTCTCTGCGCACTCCTCAACGTAGAAGCGAACATCTTCGCGCCGCCGCCGGTACGTCTGATCGTAGTAGAGGGGCTCCTCATAATGCGCGCGCGCGCCCTCGTTCCACCACGGATCTTCATTCATGGCTCGACTCCTCCTCGGCAGATCGCTGTGCACACCAGACCTGCCAAATATCAAAGGCAACACCTCGCTCGACGGCGCGTTCTTGGCAGACGGCATATGCGCGATCCGCCCGCTCTTCGAACCCATCGGCAAGTCGAATCAAGGCTTCCGTTTCGGCTTCCGGAGCGCGAGGAAGCGTCATCGCGCACTCTCGAAGCGAGCGACTCGCGGTCTTCAAATGACGGGCGTGAATTGCCGCGGCGTAGATCGCGTTTGCGTCTTCTCGGGGACGAACGTTTCGTCGAAGAACACTCGCCCGTCGAAGGATCGGTTCCATGACGTCGATCCAGCTCGCAAGCGCTTCCGCTTCGCACGGGGCTTCGAGAGGGGGGAGCTGCTCCGCCTGAACCTCGAGAACCCCGCGCGTCGCGGGTTCCGGGAACGGAGGCTCGGGCCCCCTTTCAACAACAGGCTCCGGCGAGAACGTGGCCGATCTGTCGGAGGGGGATGCCCCGCAACCCAAGAGAAAATCGGCGAGCGCAAACGAGAGGAACACTCCAGCTGTCATGCCGGGTCGGCGCATACGCAGCCGCTCACATCCAGCGGTAGAAACCGAGGTAGCGGTAGATGCACAGCCGGGCGTGCATGACGGCGACCAAGACATTGTCCGCAAACGCGCGATAGTGGGAGATCCCGCCTTCGGGGTATCGCACGTTGACCGGAAGATTCACGACCTCGCGTCCCTGCCACGCGAGGCGAATCGCAACCTCCGGGTCGAAATCCATGCGATCGCCGGTATGCCTCGACGCCTCGTGCGCGGCTTCGACCGGATAGACTCGAAAGCCGCACATCGGGTCTTGAATTCGGCCCGGGTCAAGCACCGTCGCGGCGTGGGTCCAGAACACCGAAATATTGCGGCCGATACGGCGTGAGGTCGGAGCGCTCTCGTCAAAGACGGGATGGCCGAGAACGAGTGCGAGCGGTGCGTTCCGGGACGCTTCGAGGAGCGAGGGGGCGCTATTCAAATCGTGCTGTTCATCGGCATCGACTTGAATCGCGTGCGTGAAGCCTCGCTCGACCGCGCGTGCGAGGCCACTCTTGACCGCGGCCCCTTTGCCCCCGTTTTCCTCACGGGTGAGGATCTCAATCCCCTCGGTTTTGCCAAGCTCGGCCAGTACCGCTTTGGTCTGAGCATCGCTTCCGTCATCCACGACGATCACTTGCGGAACCAGCTCAAGCAGCCCGCGCGCGACCCGAGAGACAGTCCACGTGTTGTTGTAGGTCGGCAGAATCGCGACCTCGCTCCGCTCTGCGCGCAGCAAGAGATCTGCGCGAACACGTTTGCGCGTTTCGAGAGAGAGGCTCATGCGAGCCGAGCCGCGGGCTTATTGAACCGAGGCGACGTGCGCCGCGAGGTTCTTAACGTTTCGGAAGATTTCGCGGGTGTTTTCGTCTTCCGCTTTGATCTTCACGCCGTATTTCTTATCGATCGCAATTGCGAGCTCAAGCGCGTCGATCGAGTCGAGCCCGAGACCATCAACGAAGAGCGGCGCATCGGTCTCGATGGAGCCAGCTTCGACATCATCGAGCATCAACGCTTCTACGATTAGCTTCTTGATTTCGGTTTCCAGAGCTTCGTTCGACATGGGGCTCTTCATGCGCGTTTTGAACGGATTTGGCAAGGGGCAGTGCGATCGCCCGAGGCATGATCCCCAGGGTTTCAACGCCAACGCCAGCGCAGCATTCTACGAAGATGCATCCAGCGGCTGGCGCCATCCCAGCGCTTGCACGCTTCGCCGGCCGGAGGAAAGAGTGCCGAAGAACTCGTTGGATCGAGATGTGCAAATCAATGACTCCGCGCGCTTCTGAGACATGGTTTGTGAAGAAAAACCTGTCCAGCCTCGAGAAATGGCACAGTTGCGCTTCATTCTTTCTTATCATTGGCACACCCCCGCGACTTCCTGTCGCAATCTCGGAGACTTCATGAAACTGTTCGCAAAGACCCTCGTCGCTGGTGCCGCAACCGCGATCGCGCTTGTTTCGAATCCCACCCCGGCTGCGGCTTGCGGTGGATTTTTCTGCAATGGCGGCGGCGCGAGCCCCGTCGTCCAGGCCGCCGAACGCGTCATCTTCGAGCAGATGGGTGACGGGATGGTCCGCGCTTCGGTGCACATCCAATACAACCAGCAGGGCGGGGTCCCGATCGGCTTCTCGTGGGTCGTGCCGGTCATGGATGTTCCGGAGATCGGCGTGGCAGATCCGCAGACCTTTAACGAGCTCGACGCAGCGACGGCGCCTCAGTTCCGCTTTGTCTCCGCAAACCGCGGCGTGAGCAGCGGCGGCGGAGGAGTCGGATTCGCTTGCGGCGCGAGCGATGCACTCGCTTCGGGCGCGCCGGAATCCGCAGACGATGGCGGCGTTACCGTGTGGGACGAGTCGCGCGTCGGCGACTACGAGACGGCTGTCATTAGCGCCGACTCCGCCGAGGAGATTCTTCGCTGGCTCGAAGAAAACGAATACGACATTCCGAGCTCCGCCGAGGACACGCTCGAGCACTATGTCTTCACAAACCACGTTTTTGCCGCGTTCCGCTACAACCCGATCGGACCGGGCAGTGGCAATCTTCAGCCCATCACGCTGACGTACCGAGGTGAAAAGCCCTGCGTTCCGCTTCGTATTACCGCGATCGCTTCGGTGCCGGTTCTGGATGTGATGGTGCTGACCTTCGGCGGCGGTCGTGCCCGTCCCGAAGGCGAGTTCGTGGAAGTGACCCCAGACTACTCGGCCGTTCGCCAAGACTTCGCCATGCCAAATGGCACGACCTATATGGACGAAGTCGATGAGGCGATCGCGGAAGCGGGCGGCTACGGCTGGGTTGTCGAGCATGCCTCGGGTACCGCAGATTTGTTTAACCTCGCCGACCCGGACGCGGTCTCGATCGCGGAGCGGAACCCCTACGTCACGCGCTTCTACACCCGCCTCCCGCCAGAGCGCATGGACATCGACCCGGAGTTCCTTTTCACGAGCGAAGAAGCGGATGTGAATCGTCTCCACGTCATCGACCTCACCAACGCGAACCGCAGCCCAGATGTTAGCGCGGCACGCGAGGCCGAGAGCGACTCGCGATTCGCGAGCGCGCCGATTGTCGGCTTCTTCGGGCTTACCGGCCTGACCCTCTTCGCGCGTCGTCGTCGACGACGCTGATCCGGGGCTATCTTGAGAAAGAGGACATCTTCGGATGTCCTTTTTTTTCGACCGTCGGTCATGTCGGGAGTTGAAGGCTCCCCAATTTCCCAGCGAAATAGACGAAAACGCGAGCGACAGCCATACCGAATTTTACCCGTAGCGGAAGGACGGCTCTCGCGTAAACTGAGGGCATGAGCGAAAACCGCACGGTCATCTTGGATGCCGCTCGGCAAATCTTGACGGAGGTGCCGGCGAGCGCCTTTTCAAGTCGTGAGGTCGCCCGAAAAGCGGGCGTGAGCGTCGGCGTTGTTCACTACCATTTTCAAAGCCGTCAGGGGCTGATGCGCGCTGCCTACGACGCGGAGTATTACCAGGGACTGCTTCGCCTCGTCGATGACGTCCGCGCCGAACTCGGCGCTGGAGAGGATTTCGAAGAGCTCCTCATCGAGAACACGCTGCGGGTCTTTCGCTTCTGCCGAAGCCGCGGACAACTCTACCGGAACTTCCTCTCAAGCATCGTCGAACGCGGCGACCTTGGACATGTACGGGAGCTTGAGGGGCAAGACCGAATGCTTCGCCTCGTCGCTCCTTTTGTCGCCCAACATGCGAAGATCTCCATGCCGGAGGCGCGTCTCAGACTGAGCTGCCTTACCATGCTCGTGGCGCGGCTCGCGGCGAGCAGCGAAAGCGAGCTTCGACTCATCCTCGAAGTTTCGGACGATACCGACGTGGTCGCCATTGCAGAGAAGACCCTCGGCGAGACGGCGCGAAGAATTGTGCTCGGGCCCTAGCAGGCTAGTGCGGGGATCAGATTGGCAGAAGGGCCCTCTTCCGCCAGGAATGTTGATCGGAGCCTCGCTTTTCCTTCGACATACTCGGCATGTCGTTCGCTCCGCCTCGGCCCTGACGAAAGATCTTCCCTTCTACCGATCTGATCCCCGCACTCGTCGCGTCGTCATTCACGATCGCGCCGTTTCGCGAGTCTCACAGCTAAGCGAAGAGGGTCCCAATACCGAGGATCAGGCCGATTCCGGCCGCAACACCCCAGACAATCTTGTGCCAGAGCGGAGATTCCTTTAGCCACCAGTTGTCCTCGCCCCCCGCCTTGAGATACGACCGATTTCTTGAGACCGAGACCGGCGCGCCGGGAGCAATCAACAAGGAGAGTCCCCAGCAGAGCAGCGCCGGTCCAGCAAGGAGTACGCGAAACGTGGAGCCAGAATCCGCGAGCATCCAGATCGCGATTCCCCAAAGAAACGCACCAAGAGGCGCCATCACCAAGCCAAGGACTCGGCCAACGCTGAAGAGAAGACCCGGCTCCAGCAATGGGCGTCCATCGGGATGCATTCGCTGTGGGGTAGGCGGAACGGGATGCGGCAATCCGGCCGCGGCCTGAGGGTAGGCGGCCTGAGGATAGGCCGCGTTTTGAGCATGGTTCATCGCGGTGAGTCCACCCGTCGCCGTTTGGGCCTGCACAACGACGGGGTGGCCGCAGTGCACACACGGTCCGCTCATCCCTATCTGATTCGGCTGGAATACCAGCGCCCCACGACACGAGGGACACTGTTGATGAATCGGCGACGGCTGGACTGCGGCATTGGGAGGAACGTGCACGTTCAAAGAATACGGGAATTTGCGCCCGACCCTTCCTATCGCTTCGCGTCGCTCGAACTTTTGGGTCGATGCGAGCCCGTTCAGGAAAAGCCAAGGACACTTCACGCAGGATGAACGCTCACGCAGGCAACGATCCATGCCCTTCAAGCATGAGCATTTGGCCCTAGTTTTACAGTCGTTCGCCAATCACCCACTCGAACACCGAACGATGGCCCGCACGCAAAGGATGGACGCTGAACGCCATTCTGCCTTTGGTGTGCTTGCGCACAACGAGCGGGGCGCATATGACCCGCGCTATGCGTAACGCGATTATTGGTGGCTTCCTGACTCTTACCGCTCTCGCTG
>JAHDCI010000233.1 GCA_020629955.1 Myxococcota bacterium
GAGGCCGTCACTGCCGAAGCGGTGGAGCTCGCGAACTGCATAACCATGAACACGAGGAGAATCGTCATCATGTCCATCATCGGATAGATGTTGATGCCTTGATGCTCGTGTTCCGCTTGCTTCGCAAGTTTGCGCTTAATGATGCGCTTTACTTGTCCGAGGGATGCCCGCTCTTCTTCTGCCATGGCGTTGGCTCCTAGCGTACACCCGCAGAGATGCGGACGTCGTTAAAGAGTGGCTCTCCACCGTCGGTTTCCCGAACAGCGTCCATCGCGGCGAGGACGTGCTGATATTGAATCAGATTGTCCGCGCTGACGGTGATTTGGTTTTCGTTCTCGAACTCCTGCTTTACACGTGCGACGCACGTGCGAAGTCCGGCCCAGTCGTAGTCGTTTCCAGCCATCGGTACGGATATGACATCTCCCGTCTGGGTTCGTTCGCATCCTGGGGCAAGTTTTCCAGCGGAGCCGGTAACAATGATGCCCTGGTCGGTGATAAAGAGGCTGAGATTGAGCGGGGGTTCGTCGGGGGCGACACCGCGACCGCCACCGAAGGTCGGCAGTTCGGCGCTGACCTGAGTGTAGAAGCCGACGGTCGTCAACAAGATCAAGAGGAACATGATCAAGTTGATGACGATATCGAGGAAGGGGACGATGTTGAGCTCGTCATCGAGCTCATCGGGACCCGGCGTGTGGACCTTCGTGCGCTTGCGGATGTACGCGCGCTGGGATGGGGTAAGCTTACCTGCCATGGAGCGGCTCTAAGCGATTAACCCTGGCGACGGATCGTAAGAAGGTTTTCGAGCTTCTGAGCCGCCTTCTCCATCGCGTGCTTGTGCTTCTGCGCCATGCTGTTGAGCAGAAGGTGAGCCGCCATGCAGATAACCGCGATAAGCAGACCGAGGAACGTATTCCACATCGCTTCCGCGATGCTTCCCGTCAGAATCTGCTGCTTCGTCTGCGCGTCCATGCCCGGGTCGGAGACCGACTTGAAAGCGCCGATGAGGCCCTTAACGGTTCCGAGTAGACCAATCAACGTCGCGAGGTTCGCAAGCGTCCAGAGCCAGCCAATGCGCTTCTCAAGGTTGGGCAGCACATCGGACATCTTCTCGTCCATCGTCGCGATGATCGCGTCCTCACCTCGGTTCACCTGGGTGAGACCCGACTTCACAACCTGCAGGAGGGGAAGGGGGGCGGCTTCGCAAAGCTTGATGGCGCGATCCACATTGCCCGCCTGAACGAGCTTACGAATCTGGCCCATGAACTCCTCGGTGTTCACGCGGTAGCGCGTGAGGATAAACACGAGTCGCTCTGCGATGATGGCGAGGGCAAATGCCAAGACGGCGATGTTGATGAACGAAAAAGGCGCGCCTTCGACAAGTGCGTGCAGGACTTCTTCCATCTCAGGGGGCTCCGTGTTCGGTGCCGCAGGTCCCGATAATCGTTGGGAACGTGGCGGCTAAAAAGGTCGAGTTCAAAATCGAATCAAAAGAAATCGAATCGGGATCGTCCGATCATGGACGGATTCGACGGTTGTAGAAGGTCTAGGCAAAACTAAACCGTGCGCGAAGCTACTCCAGGCGAAACTACGTTGTCAACGAAAGTCCTGCCCTGAGGCACGTTTTTACTTTCGCTCATCACTAAAAGTCCGGGGACTTAACCATGTTCCTCGGATTACCCCCCAAAGTAGGTGATTAAATTTTCTCTCTAGGAGGCCGATCTCAGAGGGGATCCCAAGTTGCGCATGCCTGCAGCAAGACCTTCTCTGATTTGAATTCGAGTTTCGTCCGTGTTCAGGCGATTGGGTCCGGACACACGATTCGGATCTTTTTCGGAACTTTTCGCGTGACCGATGGTCCATTGCTCCGATGTACCTCTCGCGATTCAGGATCTATAGGTGCGCGGCGTTCTGCGTTGGGCAGTCGATCGCGTTGGCGGCAGATCGGAAAATCGCGCCGCAAAGCGGATCCGTGTTGACAGCACGGGCCGGCTCGGTATCATCGGCCCTCGCATCAAGGACGAGTTTCGAAAAAAGTAAGGTTTCCCTTCTATTTTCAGTCCACGATGTCCCTCCGGCGGGTGTTCCTCGGAGGATTTTCTCAGCACACACATCCTAGAACGCTGTTCACGAACGAACAGTAGCGTGAACACTTCACGCAATGCGGCGCAGAGTCAGTACCTCGGTCGCAGGGTTATCTGGAGGCAGGTTTTTCAATGTCGGGTATCGCGGAAGCTTTCGAACACGGCGGATGGGCGATGTACGTCATCCTTTTTTGGCTTGTTATGGCGATTGCATTCGCCGTCGAACGCGCCGTTTATCTTTTCCGAGCGTCGATCAACAAGGACGTGTTCCTCACCACGATGCAGAAGTGCATCCTCGCGGGCGATATCGGCCGCGCCATCAAGCTTTGCGGTGCGGCCAACGCCCCGCTTGCGCGTATCGTCAAGGCGGGTCTCATGAAGGTGAACCGCCCGGACTCTGAAGTTCAGTCCGCGATGGACGAAGCCGCTCTTCGCGAGCTTCCGAAGATCGAAGCGCGTACCGCTTTCCTTGGTCTCTTCGCGAACCTCGCGATGCTCTCGGGCCTCTTCGGCACCGTGTACGGCCTCATTCACGCTTTCGAAGCTGTTGCTGGCGCCTCCGGTGCTGAAAAAGCGACCGCGCTCGCCGCAGGTATTTCGGAAGCCATGAACTGCACCGCGTTCGGCCTTATCTCCGCGATTATCGCGCTGGCCAGCATGGCGGTTCTGAACGGTAAGACCCAGGGCCTTCTCGACGACATCAACGGCGCGACCGTGCAGGTGATGAACCTCGTCGTGAACAACCGCTCCAAGGTCAACCTTCAGGGCCTTCAGCAGTCCTAAGCTAGGAAGATCTAGGAGATTCAACGATGGGTGGAATTGATACCGGTGGCGGACACGGCGGAAAGAAGCAGGTCGACCAAGAGCTGCCTCTCGTCCCGTTCATCGACCTACTTTTCTGCTGCATCATGTTTCTTCTGGCGACTGCGGTATGGAACCAGCTCGCGCGAATCAGCGCGAACCAGCAGGTCCCCGGCCAGGCTCAGACTCAAGACGAGCCGCCGCCAGAAGATCGCGTGAAGCTTATCCTTCAGGTTCAGAACTCGGGCTATGTGCTCGCGTCGACCGCGGGTGAGCGCATCAACATGCCGAAGACGGGCGAAGAGTACGATATCGAGACTCTGCGGACGAAGCTTCAGGAGCGTAAGCGCCTCGAGCCGAACCGCCGCGATATCATCGTCGCTCCCGAAGACGGCGTGATGTACGAGCATGTCGTTCAGGCAATGGACGAAGTTGTTGCGGAGTTCCCTGAGATGTCGCTTAGCGACGGCGCAGGCCTCCTCTAGGAGAATCATAGATGGCGATTCACGTACCTGGACGAGTTCTTCTCCACCACATCCCGCTTAAGTTCGTTCAGAACAAGGTGGTCGGTGGCGGACGTAAGAGCGTCGACATGAGCCTTCCTCTGGTTCCCTTCATCGACTTCCTCATTACGCTCATCGTTTTCCTCATCATGCAGTTCGCTGCAACGGGTGAGGTTATGACGGCGAGCCGCACGATTCAGCTTCCTGAAGCGACCAACGCGGAGCATCTCGAGTCGTATCCGATCATTGCGATCGATGCGAACGTCGTTGCGCTCGATGGGAACCGCATGGCGGATACTCCCTCGCTTGCTGCGGACGCGCGGATGGACCGAATCGAACCGCTCATTCAGGGCCTTGAAACCCTGAAGCGTAACTGGAGCATTCTTCACCCGGCAGAGCCCTTCGCGGGCAACGTCATCCTCAACGCCGACCGAAACGTCGACTTCCGCGTGATCAAGAAGGTGATGTTCTCCGCCGCGCAGGCGGGGTACGCCAATGTCAGCTTCGCTGTCAGCGCGCGTGGTGAAGTGAACTAAGTCCCCTGACTTTGTTGAGAAGGGCGTCCTCCGGGGCGCCTTTTTTCATGGGCGCGAACGAACGCCAGCACTGCAAAACAAATCTCCGAACCTTTCGTCGATGGCGCTGTCCCTTCTTCATGGATGCGCTATACCCAACCTTCCGGCGAGAAGCCGAGTCCCACCGCATGAGCACACCGAACGACCTCCAGCCCGCCACGTACGGCGACTCCGTCGAAGCTGAATCCTTTAAGGACCGCGGCCCGTGGAAGTGGTTCTTGCTGGGCGCGATCGTGATTCTCGTGATCGCGGGTCAATATATTTGGCGTCAGCGCGTTCGCGCGGCCGAGATTGGTGGGGAGATTCGCGCGATCTACGCACGAGATATCGAGAGTACTCGGCCACAACTCACGGAGTTCCGCGAGCAGGTCGAGACGTGGATCGTCGAGGCCGCCAATACAGAACCCGAAACGTGGGCGGACGAGCGACTCAATCTCTCCGGGCTTCATCGTGCCCAGGGGATCTATCTGCGTATCCGGGCAGAACTCGCGCAAGATCGCGCGCGGATTGAGGACGCAGCGATCGCCATGGAAGAAGATGCGATCCCGCGCTGCCTCGGGCTCTCTCCGACGACACTTGGGTCATTCTACTCGCGGCTCGACCGAATCGATCCAAGCTGGCTCGAGAACGTGGCCGAAGCGGGCGACGATGTTCTTCGCCTTCGGGTGTTGCGGGATGAGCTTGAAGCGCGGGTGGAACGCGACCTGCCACTGATGTTGGACGCTCCGCGCTCCGACTATTTCCTGCTCGCGGTGGAACGCGGTGAAGGGAGACGAGAGCATCCGGTCGACGTGTATCTCTGGGATATTCGGCGCGGACAGCTTCTCCTCCGCACGCGCACGCTCTCTCGAGGCCGGCTACTTTCTGCTCGGATTGCGCTCGGTGGAAATCGCGAAGGACGCCCGGTTAACGCGATCCATCGAAGTGGCGCTGTCGACTGCTCCATCGCGGCGCAGGTTCGTGCCGCCGCCGGGACGGATGCTGTTGAAGTGGGGACGGAGCTTCCGATTCATGAGATGCCGGAGCCAGAGCCGGAGACGCAGGTTGACGGAGAGACCGCCACGGATGCTTCGAATGAAGATGCGCCCGTCGAGGAAGCAGCGACCGAACCTCCGAATGCTGCCGAGCCGGCAGCCGAGTAGCGCTGGCCCTGCTCGCGGATTTCTACCGCCGGTACGCTTCGCGGGCGACCCGCAAATCGATGAGCTCATTCCCGCGCTGCACTCGGAGTTCGACTTCTGAACCCTCTGGACCACGAAGGCGCTCACGGATCTCGCGCATGCTCATCGAGTGAGTTGGGGCGCCGTCGATCGCGACAATACGATCGTCGAGTAGAAGCCCCGCACGTTCTCCCGGACCGGCGGGTACTTCGACGATCCGAAGCCCCCGCTCCTCCGAGTATCCCATCCGGGCATGAATGCCCCCCGGGCTCGCTCCCAAGGAACAACCTCCGACGAGCAAGATTAGGAGCAGCGGTCGCACCGCTTTACTCGCCATCGGCCGCGCCATCCGCCGGCCCGCCATCGTCACTCGCAGCGTCCGATGCACCACCATCTTCCACGTCGCTATCCTCACCGGCGTCATCGGGTCCACTATCCTCATCGCCTGCGTCTGCACCCGCGTCAGGAGTCTCCGCGTCGCCTGCGTCCGTGGCCGAATCCATGCCGGCATCCATCGCGGCATCCATCCCGGCATCCATCACTCCGGCATCAGACGCGGCGCTCATTGCGGGAACAATGACGCGAATCGTGCGTTCGGTGACGACGCGATCGTCTCCGAAAATCCCGACTCGGATGCGGAAGATCTGATCGTAATCCGCAGAGCGTACGGTGCTATTGTGCAGATTGATCCTGAACTCGAGTTCCGCGCCCTGCTCGACGTTGGTGAAGGTATCGAGCAGTCCGTCGTCGAGAAAACGGTCTTCGCGCTCGGGTTCCGATATGCCCGGAGGGACTTCGACACCGAATGCCTCGGCGCTCTGGAAGAATCGAAAGCGATCGTCGATGGCGTCTCCGTAGACTTCGCGAAAAGCGAGCGTCCGAAGAAGTTCGGCGATCGCGTCCACGATCGCGGTGCTCAGTCCGCTCCCGTCCTCCTCAATCGAAAAGACCAGCGGACACGCGCCGTCGACCGGGGCGCGCCCGGTCGCGCATTCGCCGCGCGCGTTCAGCGGAGCGACCGAGTGGGTCAGGATCGCGAGGGCCTCGAGATCGGGCACCGCCGCTTCACTTGATGCGACGCCGATGAGATACGCGCGCGCCGAACGAAGTGCGTCGCTCGCCTCCGCAAGACCACGAGTTCCGGGCAAAACGCTCTCATAATCTCGTGGTCGATGCGATGGCACATCGGTGACATGCACGACGGCACGGACGGAATCTTCCCGAAAGCCGACGCCGCCGCCTTCGTTCGATTCGGCCGCGTCAATATAGCGTCGACCGTTCGCGCGGTATCCCTCACCCGTCGCGATCTGATACAGCGCTTCGAAGCCGCTTTCTGGGGCGTCGCCCCCAAATCCCGAAGGCATATCGAGCTGGCTGACACCTCGCCGCACCGCATCGAGGTTTTGCGTGATCGGCGTGAGCAGTTCGTAGGGGCGGTCGAGCGCAGCCCCGAATGGGGAGACTGGGAAGTCTTCGAAGCGAGACACCCCAAGCCCAACATCATCGATCTCGCGCCGAAGAGCCGGAAGAATGGTTCCGATCAGGTCGGCCTGGAGCTGGTCGATCTCTCCCGCGAAGGACGCGGTCGTATCTACTGAAAAGTGAATATCGAGCGAACGAGCGAGCGTGCCGAGAGAGAGCGGAAGTTGCGCGCTGCTGCCGAAAGGGAGCACAACCTCAAGGTCGGCAGGAGGCAAGACCGATGAATCTGCGCGCACTCGAGCATCCACGTTCGCGTCTTCCGCGTTCGCGTCTCCGCCGGCTGCATCGGTTTGAGCATCGAGCTGTCCCCCGTCGAACACGTTCGGCGGAGGGAGCGCTTCCTCGCGGCAGTCGCAAGCGCCCATGAGTAAGAGAAGAATGGGGACGCGTAGTCTCACGTTTAGAGCTTACCCGCTTCGGTCGAAATGTCCCGTCTCCGTTGTCATCGGGCGATTTTCGGCATCCTCCCTCTCTTGGCGAGAGGGCTCATTCTCTCGATTTGCGGAGAAAGAAGTTCCGCGTTCGCTGAACGCGAGTTTTCCTCAAAGCAGAAACATGCATTCAGACCTCCAGATCCGTTGACACAGAACGCCCACTAAGACACCATCGCAGACCTCAGCGGATTATCCTTTTCCAAGTTGGAATCGGAGCCATTTTCGGCGAAGCTGAGAGTCTGGCCGCGGCCAATCCAGCGTCGATGTTCAAACTAGTCATATCTGACGACGAAGGTAAAACGACAGTCGTCCCTCTTGTTCGCGATGAGATCACCATCGGTCGAAAAGAGGGAAATACGATCCGTCTTACCGA
>JAHDCI010000234.1 GCA_020629955.1 Myxococcota bacterium
CGGGAGCCGTCCTTGTTTTCCTTGCGGACCATAAAGACGTTTCCGGACTTCACATCCGCGTGCACCAGGCCTGCTTCGTGAGAGGCCTGGAGCGCTTCAAGCAGCGAGACGAAAATCGGCTTCGCCTCGTTGATGTGCATCGGTCCGATACGGGAGACGCGACCCGCGAGGGTCTGCCCATCCACAAACTCAGAGGCAACCCACGGGCGACCATCTTCGAGTATCCCGCAGTCGTGCACCTTCGCGATGCCATCGATACCGGCGCGGCGATAGGCGCGCTGTCCGGTGAGATAGCGAGCCACCGCCGAGGGATCGCGCGCGAGACTGGAGCGGATAATCTTGAGCGCGACGCGGACGCGAGCATCCCCTTCGCCCTTCTCCGCGAGATAAACCGTGCCGAGGCCACCTTCGCCGATGGTCTTGGTGATCTTATATCCAGCGATGACGGTGCCGGGGGCAATGCTCTGACCGCCGCGAACGTTAAAGACATTCGAGACGTTCGCGCTGCGCTGGCCGAAGAGCAGCATGGCATCGGCAAGCGCTTCAAGCGCGTGGTCGTTCGCGCACCTTGAGACCAGCGCGCGCGCGAAGGCTCCCTTCCCGTCGGCATCGCCGAGCTCCCCTGGGGAGTAGCCAAGAAGTTCAGTGGAAAGGGCGGTCATCTCTTCAAGCTCGAACAGGCGTTCGAGCTCACCGCGCAACAGGTCGTGCGTCTCGCTCATGATTCCTCGAAAGATAGGGACCGCGGATAGTACAGCGTTTTGAAGAAATTGGGATCGATCAAAACGCAGTAATTTTTCACCGCGACGGTGCGTTTTACGATCGCGCGAGAGCCAGTTGCAAGTTAACCGCCCGCGGATTCGCTCCGGGCCTTGCTTCGTGACGCCTGGGGACGACGCGAAAGACACGGCGGCTCGCGGTAGAAATCAGCCAACGAGACGAATTAATGGCCAAAATTGGCATTAAAGAGTTCCGTTTGAACCACTATCGCCACAGAGCGTTTCTTCGCGGGAACGTCGAGTGGAGCGGATTCGTCAAACCGGGGACACGCGAAATGCCCTCGTTTTCGTCAACGCGAGACGCGAAACAAGTTCAGCGTGCACTCGACGGTAGATGGCGCGCATCTCCCGGAGTTCGGACAAGCAACTGCGCGTTTCCAAGAGGCCATGTGGTTGGAACTCCGAATGTGCCGCGGAAACGTCCCTGCGCGTCGGTCACCGTGACCCCAAGAAGATGCTCAAGACGCGGTGAGCGAAGAAGGATCTCAACGCGTAACCCTTCCGCACCTTCGTCGTCGCTCGTCACGACGCGACCGCTTAGCTCCATCGCCTCGCCGCGGAAAATGCCTTCGGTACTTTCGTCGAGAAAGGTTCGCGTCGGGCGCGCGAGCTCCGGCATCGACGCATTTGCAGGCGCAAGAAGCTGATCGAGCAGCCCAGCCGCATCGTCCACTTCTTCTTCCTCTGCCCGCGGCTCACCGGTACCGAGGTCATCCACCGGCGGCGCGGAGTTGCCGAGCGCGTCCATCTCGAGCGGCTCGGCGCTCTCATCCACCTCGCCGCTTTCTGAGGTCTCTGCGGCGGCGCCCGTGGCCCCCGCTGCAACGTTGCCGCCATCGTCGATATGACCGCTCTCCGCTTCGTCTTCGAGCAAGAGGTTCGCCACCGTCGCAGCCGAAGCGTTCCCGCCACCATTCGCTTGGCGCAAACTCTCTGTGTACGCCGCTGGCCGAGGCAGCGGGTCCGGATGGCGGGGATGATAGGTCGGCGCATCATCGCCATGCACGTCGAGACCGCCGGCCGCACCACCAAGGTCGAGGCGCATCCAGCCGACTTCTGGCATCCGCAACTCGGTCCACGCGTGCGCCTCGTTCATCACAAAACGCGCTGGAATACCGAGCGCCCGTGCCGTGATCACAAACGCATAAGCTCGGTGACGACAAACGCCCTTTTGGCTCCGCGCCAGATCGAGATAAATATTCTCTTGTGCACGAAGCTGACCGTCGCTCTCGCGGAAGCTTCGAAAGTGTGTCGTCAAAACCCCGAGAACCTCGGGCAAAGGATCGCCGCGTTCGATCCCAAGTTCACTCGCAAACTCGAGCGCATCTGCGAGAATCGATTGAGGAAGCGGGGGGACGTCCGCCCCGAGCGCATCGCTCGGAACGGAGGGTATTTGCGGCGCGTTAAAATAGCTATGCGGCGCGTCCGTGAGGAAGACAACCCGCACTTCACGGCGAAGCGATTCGGGCGCAACAGCATAGTAATTGTCGGCTCGGTCCTTAAAAACTTCGACGGGCAGATCCTCCTGCACTTCCCAGCTTAAGATACGCGATTCTGGGCTTACGCTTGGAAGGGGGACCCGCGTCCCTCCTGAAAAGTCGAGAACGATATTGCCCCAAAATCGATCTCTTGGGCGCTCATCTGGCGGTATCGAATCCGCGCCCTCAATGGGGACGGTCTGCAAGGTCCGGTCACGTACCCCCAAAACAGGAACGGCGCCCATGGCGACTTCATCGAGGGCAGAAACACGTTTGTATGGAGCGATTGATGGCGAAAAGCTCCCTTGATAGTCGAGCGTTCCATCCAAAGAAGTCGTTCGATCTGGACGAAACGTTGGCCCGGCACTTCCTTGCGGAGCCCGAGAAGCTCGCTCGTCTCCGCGCCTTCCCTGATCTGCGGATGGACGGTCGAGAATCTCACCTTGGTAGACGAGGGCGCTCGGCGTTTCTTCACCCGGAGCGCGGATCTCATTGGAGCGAAGGTCGACCTCCCCTTCCCGGACATTCGCGATGAACTCGTGAAGAATGGGCTCCCCTTGCGCGAGCGCGGCAGACGCGATCGCGAGCATCAATAGGACGATCCGAAATCGGCTTTGGCCGGTCTTGGACGGGGAACTCACGAAGAAAGCGTATCAGCGCAGGTCGCCTTCAACCAGCGACAGACCCCGTTCAAGAGAACGTGGATGGTAGCGCCGGCGCATTACAGATCTTCGCAGTGCTCGGTAATGGCGCCCCGCTCGAATGCCGGGGTAAACGCTTGTGCATCCCACGCTCGCGTCGTCGCTTCGTCGTCCACAACGATATTGACCTCGCGGGAGAAGTTCCACGCCTGGGTATCCTGGTTGGCGGATCCGGTAACGACGACCTGGTCGTCGACGCTCATATACTTCGCGTGCGAAGCCGTCGGCACGTTGCCGTCTACAGGTCCGCTCCCGTCGTGCGAGTACCAACGCACTTGCAATCCCGCGCACGCCTCCGCCGCGCTCATGCCGCCGTCGATGAGTCTCGTGTAGAGCATCTCGACGTTATCACGATTGGTTCCACCCTGACCCGGGAGGCCGGCGGTAGACGCGTTAAACCCGAGACCTGTGATGAGCTCAACCCGAACCCCACGCTGAACTGCCGCGACAACCTCGTCTCGAGCGACGTCATCGTTAAAGTTCGGAGTAAGGATACGAATCACTTCTTCCGCGTTTTGCATCAACGCAATGAAGGTTTGGTCTTGGGTATTGTCTGTTCGATTTGCGAAGGGATTCGCGTCTCCAACGCGCATGGCGATCATGATAGGAAGACACGCCTCCACATCATGATCTACGACGTTGTAGACCGTCGGATCACCATTGATAAAGGAGCAATCTTCTCGTGAGCCGTCTTCGGTGCCGCAGGTCCATTGGCGCGAACGCCGCCACGCGTGGTCGAAATCCGCGAGCAGACCGAGCGCAGCATCCCCACGAACCTCGAAGCCATAGTCATTCCAGGCACCGTCGTTGAAGTCATTTTCCTCTTGGACGTTGGTACCCATGATGATCCCCACCTCTCCATCGATCACCACCGACTTCGAGTGGAGGTTTCCGAGGGCGACTCGATCGAAACCCGAGATCTCGTAGAGGATGAGCTCCGGATCGAGGTCGAGTCCCTCCATTCGGGTCGCGATATCGCGCGAGACCTCGGAAAGGTCGGGTCCCGCGCCGACGCTGCTGGTATCAAAGAGAAAACGTACGCGGACCGGGCGTTCTCGGGGTCCTTCTGTTTCAAGGCGCGCATGCAAACGGCGAACGCCATCCTCGATCTCATCTGCAGGGTCAGACGGCTTCCAGATATAGGTTTGGTACGCGACCTCGGAGTGAGCGCCTGCGATCAGGTCAGCGATGCGAGGAAAGACCTCGATCCCTCGATGAAGCACATCTCGAACCGCCTCATTGTTTTGGGAGATCAGCATGGAATCTGGGAGAGAATCGGTATCCTCATCCACGCGCGAGGCTTCGTACGCAGCGCGCATGAGATCGCTCGCACAATCCGGAAGAACCGGATCCTCGTGAAGCGTATCAAGCGTGAGGTCTAGCGGTCGAGTCTCGACTGGGCCCTCATCGGCATCGGGTTCGGTATCCACTGCAACATCCGCGAGCGCATCCACCGCCGTATCTGCGCCCGAATCTGCGGTCGCATCTTCGCGAACGTCGGAAGAGGCATCGACGGCAGCGTCCAAAGCGCCATCGTCATCCCCGCATCCGGCGGTGCCAAACGCGATCGAAAGAGCAATGGGAACCCAAGCAAAAGTCTTCATTCACGCAGACTACCAAAAGCTGACATTCCCGTCACATTCGGAATCGGACGTCCCAGCGAGAGCGTTAACCGAGCGAACTCGGTCCGGACTGGACCTGCTCCAGTAGGTATCGCAAGTGCTGCTCGTAACGACGTCGAATCGCGGGAGTAATCGCGTGCTCGTCACTCTCAAAGACCTCGAGCGTGGCGTCATAACCCCAACGTGAGAACGTTCGGATCGCATCGCGCGTTTCATCGAGCGGTACGATCGGATCTCCGGCGCCATGAATCGCTCGGATGATCGGAAGGCGCGCGGGCTCCGGCGGCTCCGCGTCCGGATGCAGCCAGCCCGCGATCGGAAGCGCTGCGGAAACCAGCTCTGGCTCAAGGCGCGCAAACCCGAGCGTAAGCATTCCGCCTTGAGAAAAGCCCGTAACGATAGGGCGTCCGAGCGTGGGTCGATCTTCGGTCAGCTCTCGAACCACCGCGGCCATTTGGTCCACTCGCGCCTCCACATGATGACCGAGGACCTTCCGATCGCGATCCGCGGTCACGCTTAGCGGGAACCACGTACGACCGTTGCCGAGGCGGTCCGGCGCCCATGGCAAAATCAACCGATACGCGACCGGCACATCTCCCACGCTCCGAGGCACATTCGGCACGGAACCCCGCCCGTGGAAGCGAATTACCATCGGCAAGCGAGCGTCAGGCGCCGCGTCTCCGACGACCACCTCCGTGATGCGGATTCCCTGCACGTGGTATTCGCTGACCGAAAGCCCTTCGATCGCCTTGTCGGCCCTTTTGTTCTCAAGGTCGAGCCCGAGGCGAAGCACGCCCGGTCCCACCAGACAAAGCAGGCAGGCGAGCAGCAAGCCCGCTCGATGTCTAGACCCAAAGGCACGCAGAACCCACGACTGACGCGTTGAGTTAGTACCATTCGGGTTAGAAGACATAAGTAACCTGCTCTCAATATGGTGTACGATCAGTGCGCATTGCAAATTTTTCTTCGATTTTTATGAAAAACTTGAATGCATTTCACGATCGCGCGAAAATTAACCAAATGGGGGTTGGAACCTGCGTAAAAACTGATCTACCCTGCTTTTCACCGGGAGACTGCATCCATGTTGAAGAGATTATTGGCTTTAAGCTGCTTGCTTGCGCTCGCATGCAACCCTGAACCCCCCATGACGAACCGAGATTCGGGAACGAGCATGGACGCCGGCACCGACGATAGTGGTGGCGACGTGGGTACGACGCCCGACGCACGTCCAAGCGGTTGCGACGAAACGATTGATTCCGATGCGGACGGAATCGCGGACTCGATCGAAGGAACTTCCGACTTTGACGAAGACGGCGCGATTAACCGCGAGGACTTGGACGCCGACGGTGATGGATACCTTGACTCCGAAGAGCGCCGAAGCGACAACCCGTGCCGCCCCGCCGATAGCGACGGCGACGGGATGTTCGATTTCCTCGATCTCGACAGCGATAACGACGGTCTCACCGACGAACGTGAGCGGGAGGCTGGCTCCAACCCGCTGGAGACCGACTCGGATGGCGACGGCATCAGCGACCTCGCGGAAGTGGATGGTAGCGGAACAGATCCGAACGATCCCGGAAGTACGATTCCAGAGGGCGACTTCTTCGTTGTGCTCCCATATGAGGGAGAACGCGAGATGCGTCCGCTTCGATTCCGCACGGATATCGAAATCGCGGACGTCTTCTTTCTCGTCGATATGACGGGCTCGATGAGTCAGGAACGAACCAACCTCATCAACGGTCTGGTCGATACGATTATCCCGGGCATTGAGGCCGAGATCGACAACGTCGAATTCGGCGTTGCAGGCTTCGACGACTACCCGTACTCCGGCTACGGCGGCGGCAACGACCGCCCCTTCTACCTCCTCCGCGGAATCGCTCCGGCGAACGAAGACGTTGGCGGGTGGAGCGTCAGCACCGCCAGCTGCCCGACGGCAATCGGCCAGATCTCCGGCGGCGCAAACGGAATGCCCGACCTCCTCGAGGCGGTCCGCGGCCTTCCTTGCCACAGTGGTGGCGACGGCCCGGAGAGCTACGTCCCGGCGATGTACGCGACCGCGACGGGTGAAGGCCTGACCTGGCCCTCGGGAAGCGTCCCCGGTACGACCTGCGTTGACGGCACGGGTTACCCCTGCTTCCGCTCCGGCGCACTTCCCATCATCCTCCTCTTTGGAGATGCCACGTTCCACAACGGACCGGGCGGCTCCGCTGCCTACAACTTCCCGGCCCCGACGTACGACAACACCGTCACGGCGCTCAACGATATCGGCGCTCGCGTAATCGGCGTGCACAGCGGCTCTTCGCTCGCCGAGTACCGCCAGGTCGCGACCGATACCGGCGCCGTGCGAGCTGACGGCTCTCCACTCGTCTTCACGATCAGCAGCAATGGCAGCGGCCTCGACAGCGCGGTTGTCGACGCGGTCACGCAGCTTGTCACCGGCACTCCGCAGGACGTGAACACGCGCACCGAGAACGTTCCCGGCAACCCAGACGACTTCAACGCGCCACTCTTCATCAAGTCGATCACGCCCGTCGAAGGCTTCCTCCCGGGCGGCGGCGAAGGTGGTTACGAGCGACGTGACGAGACGACCTTCTATCAGGTTATCCCCGGCACCGAGGTTGAGTTCGCGGTGGACTTCCACAACGACGTTCGCCCGCCGGCGGAAGTCGCGGAGATCTTCGAGGCGCAAATCATCGTCGTCGGCAACGGCGTCGCGGACCTCGACTCGCGCAACGTCTACATCATCGTCCCGCCGGACGGTGGCGAGATTCTTCTGTAGAAGGGGTTTTTCACAAAAACCCCTCTCTCCTCCGGCGAAGCCGTCGTCG
>JAHDCI010000235.1:0-3746 GCA_020629955.1 Myxococcota bacterium
GTCGAAGTCGGCGGCCTCGACCCGCGCTTTGGAATGTGGAACCCGCCCCGTTCGAAGCTTGGCGAAGTCTGCGATGGACAGGTGAAGACCTTCCTTCGCGTCGCCGCCATGAGCCCGCGTGTCCGCATCGACGATGTCGAGGTCAGCGGCGAAGGCGAGCAACGTTCGGTCTCGTTCACGGTCCGAAATATCGGCTACCTCCCGACCTTCTTTGTCGGCGCCGCGAAGCCCCTCTCTTGGTGCGAAGGACCGTGGGTCGAATTCGAAGGCGAAGGCGTGGAGCTTGTCGATGCGAGCCAAAGCATCGTGCGACTAGGACACCTCCAAGGCTGGGGACGCGGACGCCACGACGGCGGCTCAGCAATCTACTTCCAGCGCTCCGCCGGGAGCGTGAGTGAGAAACGGGTCACGGTATCGGTTCGCGGCAAAGGCTTGCTCAAGCTCCGAGTGAAGGCGCCGCGCATCGGCGAGATCGCGAAGGCGATCGAGATCGCGTAGCTTCCGTACCCCAACGAAAAAGGCCTCCGTGATGGAGGCCTTTTTCGTTGGCAGTCGCTCGATTTAGACCGCGCTCCAGGTCGTCCCTTCGGGACCGTCATGAAGCTCGATGCCCTTCTCAGAAAGTGCTTTTCGAATTTCATCCGCTTGCTCGAAGTTCTTCTCCGCGCGCGCATTCGCACGTGCTTCGATCTGCGCCTCAACGTCCGCCGGGGTGAGCCCACGCGCCGCAGCGCGACGGTCTCGAACGGTGTTGAGGGTTGTCTCCGGATCCGCGGTGCCCAGACCGAGACGAGTCTCGATCGTCGCAAAGCCGGCGAGCGCCGCCTCGTAGCTCGCCTTCGGAAGCTTGCCCTTCTTCTTCATCGCGGCGTCACACGCCTCGTTCACGGCCTTGAGGAACTCGGAGACGCGGGCGACGGCGATCGGCATATTGAGATCGTCGTCGAACGCTTCCGAGATGCCCTTTTCGAGGCCGGTCAGCTCGCGCGGTGCGATGCCCGAATCGATGATGCGCTTCTCCGGCACCGCGTTCAGGCGGCGACGCGTCTGATAAAGATACTCGACGCGCTTTTCCGCTTCTTCAATCTGCGGGAAGCCCGTGACATTGCCCTCGTCATCGAGCGTCCAGTCGAGATTGAGCGGGGAGCGGTAGTGCACCGTCATCATGAAGAAACGAATCGCTTCTGGAAGAACGCGATGAAAGAGCTCGCGCGCGGTGAAGAAGTTTCCCACGCTCTTCGCCATCTTTTCGCCGTCGACCTGGACAAAGCCGTTGTGAACCCAGTGGTCGCAGAAAGGTTGTCCCGTCGCGCATTCGGCCTGTGCGATCTCGTTCTCGTGATGCGGGAACACGAGGTCGAGGCCGCCTCCGTGAAGGTCGAGGGTCGGCCCAAGATGGGCCGTGCTCATCACCGAGCACTCAATATGCCAGCCAGGGCGGCCGCGTCCCCACGGGCTGTCCCAACCCTCAACGCCCTCTTTGCCCTTCTTCCAAAGCGCAAAGTCCGCCGCGTTCTTCTTGCGCGAGGTCTGGTTCTCGTCGAGGCGCCCCGAAGCACCGCTGAGCATCTGCTCGAGGTCGCGGTGACTAAGCTTGCCGTAGTCCTTGCAGGACTCCACCGAGAAGTAGACGTCGCCATCGGATTCGTAGGCGTGTCCCTTGTCGATAAGCGTCTGGACCATCTCGAAGATCCCCTCGAGGTGCTCGCTCACCTTGGGCTCAACATCCGGATCGGCGCAGCCGAGAATGCGCATATCTTCCTGAAAGGCCGCCGTGAAACGTTCCGCAAGAGCGGTGGGCTCCTCCCCATTTTCCGCCGAACGCTTTAGGATCTTGTCGTCGATATCGGTGATATTTCGGACGTACTTCACGTTCAGCCCGCTCTCGCGAAGGTGACGAATAAGCACGTCGTACACGACATAACAGCGTGCGTGACCCAGATGCGCGTAGTCGTAGACGGTGGGGCCGCAGACATATACCCCGGCTTCGCCTTCAACTTTGAGAGAGAGCGGCTTCTTTTCGCCGCTAAGCGTATCGTGGAATCGAATCATGGTGCGCCAGCATGCTCACCGTTGACCGATGAATCAACTCGTTTTCCAGCATTTTGCGAAGTTCCGAGTACGAGAAGAACGAACGAAAAGGACGAACGAAAAAGAGCGCCCGAAGGCGCCCCCGTTTCGGTCGCTTGCCGCCTACTGCGCGAAGACCTCAACGGTAATATTGTGTCCGGCAACGGGGCCCCCCTGCATCACACGTACACCTTCGCATTCTACCGATGTCCCGCCACGCGCAACGTTTGGTTCACCGCACCCCGGGAGAATCGCAAGAAGCGTCTCAAGCGGCTCTCCGATGCGGTACTGCCGCCGGTCGTCCCCGCGCCCCACGCTAACAACCTGGACCTCTTCGACATCGACTCGAATCGATCCATCCGCGTGCGTAAGCGTGGGCGCGTTGCTCTCACGAAATTCGGTCGGGAGCTGAAGGTTTACCCCGTCGATATTAAACCCAGGCGCAAGATGCGCGCCTGGTCCCACCTCGTTCGATTGTTCAAGCACCTCGAGAATCTGTCTCGTCGCCGGCATGGGCCCAGCAGCGCGCATGACGGGCGGACCTTCCGGACTAAGCCGGACCCGAAGCATACCCGTGGCATCATCGGGAAGCCCGGATACCCGGATGCTGCTTTCAAACGCTCCTTCGGGCGAACTATCGACGCGATGCACTCGGAGTAAGTTCTGGTCGAATTGCTCGTAGGAGGGACGCGCGAGCACCCAGAGCACCTCAGTCGCTTCCTGCTCGGGTGGGTGCTGATCGGCCTCGAGTTGTTCCGAAGCTACGTCGAGCTCTGCTGCGGACTCGTCTCGGAGCTCTGGTGTCGTCTCTGCGACAGGAGTCGCTCCGCAACCGGCCAAAGCAAAGGCCAGCGCCAGAAGAGTAGATGTTCGATCCGTGTTGGCGATAGACATAGGTATTCCTTCCGTTCCACTTCGCTGGTGGATACTACCGAGGCAGTAGGAATGTTCTTGGAATTTTTATTCGGCGGCGATGGCGAATACTTCGAGGCGAATATTCTCGTCTGGAACGGGCCCCCCCTGAATGGCGCGCACGCCGGCGCACTCCACAACCGTCCCGCCGCGATTTCGCTGCGGCTCCTGGCAAGAGGGGAGCAGCCCGATCAACTCTTCAAAGGATTGCCCCGCTCGAAAAGTCACCCGCTCATCCGGCGTTTGCCAAATCGAAAAGGCGCCAGCGTTTGAAAGCTCGGCCGAGAGCACGTCTGTATTCGCACGGCGAAGAACGAGACCGTCGATCGCGGAACCGGGGCTGATGACGGCACCCGCGCCGGCGTCATGGCGAATCGAGAGAACATCAAGAACCGGCCAGCCGAGCGCCGCGGGGTTGAGTGTGATCGGGCCCCGTCCTGGGTTTTCAAGAACAACGCGAATCATACCGTTTCCGCCGCTCAGCTCAGTGCGGCCGCCGGCATCGGTCATGGACTCTTGGCCAGGAAACATTTCGGGCAGATTCGGAATGTAGCGCGGCGTGTCGAAGGTCCCATCTGGAGACTCGTCGACCAGATGGAGCTCGACGCCTGGCGGGGTGAACATGGAAAAGAAGGGGCGCGCCATGACCCAGACCGCCTCGCGAGCGCCACCCGAACCTTCGTCGGCAGTCCAGCCTTCGGGAAGGAGCAGGCTATCGCCGAGCGGGATCTCCTCTGCCGGAGCACCTTCTTCTTCACTTGGTC
>JAHDCI010000235.1:3846-7342 GCA_020629955.1 Myxococcota bacterium
CTTCTTCACTTGGTCGCTCTGCTTCCGTTCTCTGGAGCTCATTCGACTCCGAATTGTTTTGTTCCGTCTCCGCAGATTCACCGGTCACACGTTCGCTCGTCGCATGGGTCGGTGCTTCGGACGCCTCGTCTTCGCCGCACGCGAGCAGGACAAGAAGAGAAAGAATGCAAACGGCTTTCATGCGGACTCCGCAGCATCGCGGATGCTGACCTGCGAATGTTCTCCGCGAATGAGTTCAAGCACGGTCGAAGAGGACTCGAGGTCTTCGATCGCTTCGCGCAGACGCTCATCGTGCGAGAACACAACGACCTGCCGCTCCTCGGCAACTTTCGCGAGAACGCGCGCGAGCGCCTCGACCTTGTCTCGGTCGAGCGCCTGCACTGGGTCGTCGATAATCACGAAACGGAAGGGGCTTCCCGGAAGTTCGGTACGCGGCAAGAAGAGCGAGAGCGAAAGCGCGGAAAGTTCGCCTTGGGAAATGACACTCAGCGCTTCTGCTTCGTGCTCCCCAACCTTGGTCTCCATATCGATCGAGCGCCGCGTGCCGGATTGCTTTAGCGAGACGCCCTCAAGCGAAACATCACTCTCGCCGCCAAGCTCCGCCCAGAGCTCTTTCACGCGATTGGCGATCGGGAAAAAGCGCTCGTCCCGAAGCTGGGCCCGTTGAGATTTGAGCCAATCCTCGGCTGCCTTGAGCACTTTTCGCCGCGGCTCGCGCTCTCGAACCTGACGCTCGGCCTCAAGATAGCGAAGCGTCCCGTTACGTTGATCTCGAAAGCTCACTTCGATCTCGGAGAGCGCCCCTTTCGCGCCTTCGCGGAGCGCTTCGGCGCCCGCCGCGAGGGCAGCACAGGTCTCGCGGAGAGCTTGGATGAGCGCCGTGCCACCGAGATCTCGGCTCTCTTCTAGGCGCGCGAAGACCTCCGAGAGATCGGGGCATAGACCTGCTTCTGCGCCCGCTCGGAGCGAAGCCACGGGCACCGAAGCCGCCGCGCGATGCGCTTCGCTGAGCGCTCGACGTTGACGCGCTTCCGTCTCGCGAACCCGCGTCGAGAGCTGCTCCATTTCCTTGAGCCGCTTCTTCAGCGCGCCGCGTTCGTCTGCGGACCACGGCCGCTCGCAGACCGGGCACGCTTCCGGTTTCTCTTCGCTGACAACGAGCGCCTCCGCCATGAGCTTTGCCGTCTTTGCAAAACGTCCGACGGTCTCCTTTTGAAGCGCATCTTCACGCTGCATCGCCGCTTCAAGCTCATCCGCCACAGCGTGCCAACGCTCACCATCGACCGAGGGCGTGGCGGTCCACTTTCGGAGCTTCGCAATCCGCGAGCTCTGGTCGTCTTCGTCATCGCCGCCTTCGATGAGAACCCGCTCCACTTCGTCGAGGTCCGGGAGCTTCTTTTCAAGAAGCGCGAGTAGCTTCGGGACGCGTTCGTCCTCGCTCCGGCCGAGCAACGTTCGAAGCTTGGGAAGCTCCTTCGCGTGCGCCTTCTTATGGCGATCGAGTTCGAGCCTTGCCTCGCGCAACGTGGTCACCCACGGATCGACCTCGCCAAGCCCGAGTACGCCGTCGAGCGCGTCGAATGACTTCGCCGGCGACTCCGCGACGAGCGGAAGCTCGGCATAGCTGAGCAGAGGGCGCTGCTGCTCGAGTGCGAGCGTCCAGCCGAGGGCATCGAGAGACGAGCTTGCTCGACCTTTCTTGACTTCGAGCGCTCCCTCTTCGAGGCCCGCCCCGTCGTCCCATCGCCGAGTGACGACTACGCCCGCTTTACGCTTCGAGGACGCATTCTGAAAGCTCGCGCGAAGCTCTGCTCGGGTCTCGTCGAAGTTCTTCCAGCCGGCTCGCCAGACCTTGGTCTTGCGACGATTCCATCGCGACGACGTACCGGTCAGCAGCATCTCGAGCCCGTCCACCAGGCTCGATTTTCCCGCTCCGTTTCGCCCTGTGACGAGCACCAGACCGGGCTCGGGCGCGAACTTCAGGACGCACTCTGGGCCGATGCCGCGGAAGCCGCGAACGGAGACCTCTTCCAGAAATACGGCTTCGTTGGGTGCTTCTTCGGGAACGTTTGCTTCGACGCTTTCCGGGAGCTCACCTTTGGCGATCCAGCGCGCTAATGCGACTTCACCCGCTTCGGAGGCGAGCACCGCGCGCCGGACATCTTCGGGCAAATCCGCGCCTTCAAGGTTCTTTCGAACCTCGTCCCGGACGCCGAGCTCGGCCTTGGTTTTCGCATTCATTAGGGAAGCGCGAAGCGGCGGCCCACAAGGTCGCCACCGCTCTCCCAAGCGACCACCACCGAATCGCCGCTTGCGCTGACGCTCGGGTTCTGGCCCGAGCCGACCTCGAAGCGATCGGTCGTCGGCGGCTTCTGACGATTCCGTGCACGCTGGCCGGAGCCGTTCATGAGCGCAGCTTGGACCGATCCGCCGCCGGCAAATGCGATGAAGAAACGCTCCTGGGCGGCCGAGATCGAGACGGCATCCGCGTTTCCGAGCGCTTCAATCTCGCCCACGGGGGAGCCGCTTGCATCGAAGATCTGCACCTGCGCCTGTCCGCCCGAGATCCACGCGACACCGACCCGTCCGTCCGAGAGTGCGGCAATCGCCGGCGAAGCGCCCGCGCCAACTTCGAAGGGACTGCCGAGACTGGCGCCGAGTGTCGCCAAGCGTACGGTGCCGCCTTCGACGTAGCTGACCCAAAACCCAGAGCCCGACGCCGCTACGACCGGGTCCGTGCCAGGAATCGCAACACGCTCCCCAGCTTCGGTCGAGCCCGCTGCAAAAGGCACGGCGGAGGCCGCGTCCCCATCGTTAAAGACGACCATCGTTTCGCCGTTGCTTCGCATCGCGATTTCGGGATCCACCTGCGCGTTTTCGCTCGGCACGGCGAGCACATGCCCCGCGATCGGGCTACGGTTTTCATCGAAGAAGCGAACGCGGATATCTCCGCCTTCGGTCCGTGCCGTCGAAAAATCTCCGAACGCGACGCCCACCCGTGAACTCGACATCGCTACTGCGACGCCAAGCTGCGCGCCGGAGATGGTCTCGCCGCGATCGACAATCTCATCGACTTGAAGTGACGCCGGCGCTTCGATACGAGTGAGGTCGACAGAGCGATACGCGAGCCGGACCGAATCCGGCGATTCCGCGGAATCGAAACCGATCGCGAAGAAATCTCCGCCCGCGAACGCCACCGAGGGGTTGCTCTGTCCGCCTTCCGTGAACGAGTGAACTCCGCCGCTTTCTGTCTGGCAGCTCGCGCTGCAGGGGAGCGGCCCCATGCCGGGTTCGCACTGCTCATCGGGGCTGAGCACGCCATCCCCGCACTCGCCTTCGCCGACCACATCGAGCAGTTCGATCGTCAGCTCGCGCGTCTCTCCGGAAGTGATCATCACATCGGCCACGCAGCCGGTCGCAACGATCTGATCTTCGCGGCCCGAGACCGGGTCCGTGCCGCGGCCGCGAACGTGAACGATATACGCGCCTTCATCGA
>JAHDCI010000029.1 GCA_020629955.1 Myxococcota bacterium
TCTGACCGATTCGCGACGCAGCGGCGATGAGCCACGGCGGCGAGGTGAGGTCGACGCCGTTGACCGGGACGCTGAGCTCAGCGATGCGGTTGTACTCTGCTTCCGCTGCCTGAAGCGCGGCGCTCTTGGCCTGAAGCCATTCGACGAATTCGCTGGCGGCCCAGCGGTTAACGCGGTCGAGGCTACGGCCGCCCGAGTAACGCGGGAACCGAATGCCGCGGAACTCACGGTACTTCTCCTCAGCGAGGTAGAAGAGCGCTTCGGCGGTGCTGTCGATCGCTTCCTTGAGGTAGCGAACGCGCGTGCCGTCATCGATATCGTCCATGCCCGAGAGCTGGCCCGGCGCGCGCTGGAAGAGATCCACGGCGGTTCGGAACGAGCGAAGGGCGGTGTTGCGGTCGCGATCCGTACGTGCAGCCTGCATGACCGCACGACCGAGCAGAACGTTGCCGCGAATCATGTGATTCGGGAGCGCCTGGCGACGGTAGGTGCGGAGGAAGCCACGGTAGTGACGCTGGAGCTGAATCCAGTTTTCTTCCTGAAGGTAGAGCGTACCAATCGAGAACTGAACCTGCGCGTTCTCGCGCGGCATGCGCCGGCGATAGTTGCGATCGAAGAGCTCCGCATCTTCACGGGCTTGTTCGATATTGCCAAGACCCATTCGGAAGAACACCGCGTTCTGAAGCGCTTCGTGCGCAACGCAGCTCCCCTCTTCAAGGCCAAGGCCAGTGCAGGTGCTTCCATCTTCGCCCGCATAGCGACTCGCGAACTGCTCGTAGTATTCCGCAGCCTGCTCGTACGCCGCGATGGCGTGGTAGTTGGAACCGACCAACCACTGCGAAGGACCGACCAAGTTGCTCTCCGGGAACTGCTGAATCAGCTGCTTACGAACCGTAATGGCCGGTCCGAGGAGGCGAGCCGCTTCGAAGTGAATCGCAGCGTTGAAGAGAACCTCGTCCATCGAGAAGCCTTCCTGCTCGGCGCACTCCTGATGGCGGCGGAAGATGCGAACATACGTCGCGGCCGCACGGCGATGCTGATCGTTGTTCCCGTAGGCTTCGGCCTGCTTACGCATGACGTTGCACTTCAGGGTCTCCAGCGTTCCGCAGAGGTCCGGGTGAAGATCGGCATCCGAAGGCGTCGCACAGTAGTTCGCGATCATCGGGTCGATGGATTCCTCAAGGGTCGTGAGACACTCGGGACGGTTCGGCTCTCGCATCGTGCCGAGCACGTTGAGCGAGTCGAGGTAGAGGTTCCCCGCGTATTCCGCGAGCTCCGACTCACGATGGTTCGTCGCGATATCATTAAAGAGCGTCGCGGCTTCCTCGTAGTGGTTGGCCTCGTAGTAGATACGCGCCTCGCGGTACATGATCTGCGGAAGGTCTTCGCTATCTTCGACGAAGCAGCGGTAACGCCGGAACGCATTGATCATGCCGTTTTCGAGTTCACTGAACTCGCGCGGCTCGTACGTATTCTCTTCACCCTCTTCGCGTTCCGCAGCCGCGCGTTCGCGACCTTGGTACTGCTGTTGATAGAGGTTGTTATAGCAGAGCACCGACGCGTACGCGGCGTCACTCGTGTACTCACCGCCCGGGTTGATCTCAACGACCTGGTCGAAGGCGGGGCCACAACGTGCCCAGTCTTCCATCTTCCAAAGAAGCTCCGCGTAGTAATAGGAGACGCTGTAGACCGTAGGCCAGTCATCACGGTTGATGTTCGGGAACTCGAGCTGCTCCATGTCCGGGAACTTCTCGATGAGGATCTCGTAGAGGCGCGAGGCAAGACGCATCGTCTCTCGGTTATTCGTACCGGGCGAGTCCTGCGTGCCGATCGCCTCCCGGTGCCAAGAAGTCGCGAGCCACGCCAGTGACTGCGCCGTCTCCGACTTGCACTGCATGATCGCTTCTTGCGGGTGGCTCGATTGAATGAACTGATCGAAGACGTCGACCATACGGCGAACTTCCGTGACCTGCTCCGGTTTCGGCTGCGATGAGATCACCGCGTTCGTCACGCGCGCCTGCCAGTAGCAGAACTTATCGCCATCCGGCGCGTTGGCCATCAGCTCGTGATAGACCTGAATGGTCTCGGGCCATTGACCGGTGTCGTAGTAAAGCTCGGCCAAACTCTCGAGCATATCGAGGGCCTGCTCGTTATTCGTCGCGAAACGCCGGAAGAAGCGAAGTGCGCCATCCGGGGTGCCTGTACGGGAGTACGGAAGAACGAGCTCACGTCGTGACTGACGTGCAAGGTTCTGAGCGTCCGTCGCGTCGGGGTTCGCTTCGGCAAACTCGATCGTTCGAACAAACGCTTCGAGTGCACCACGGAAATCCTCAAGGTTGTACGCCGCCCAAGCGGACTTGTAGAGCGCGTAACCGTAGATCGGGTTCCGTTCGGGTGGATACTCGGTCACCTTGTTGTAGAAACGAAGGGCGCTGTTCATGTCGCCATCGTTAAAGAAGAACTCCGCGAACGAGAGGTATGCGTGCGGGATGAAGGGGGACTCGGGGAAGCCCTTGATGAGCCGACGGTAGACGCGGCGGCTCTGGTCCATCTCGTTGATCTCCTCGAGACCGAACGCGAGCGAGAAGAGCACGCGGTCCATCTGGGGGAAGTTCGGATGGTCCCGAACGAGAATGACGTAGGTCTGAATCGCGGCGCGCCGCGCTTCTTCGAGCTGCTGCTCCGCACGCTGCTGTCCCTGACGCGCCTCACGGCAGCGGTCACGGTTCTTACGCGCCTGACAGTTCTGGTAGATCGGATCGTCAAACGAACGCACGCGCGTCGTGACAGCCGTCTGCATTTCGAACTGCGTCTCCGCGAGACGGAGAAGAATCTCCGGCCTTTGCGGGTTGTTCGCGCGGGTATTGCGGACAAGACGCTGAAGAATCTGAATCTCGCGCTCAAGAAGGTTCGCGGCACGAGCCTGAATCTCTTCGCGGTTCATACGGTTGGCGGTCGAAAGCTCGATCCCGGGGCCAGTGGCACCCTGGTTCTGCTCTTCTTGCATGACCGTCGCTTCGCGAAGCTGGCTCATCGGAGCACGACCGGTGCTCATCGAAGCCTGCACAACCGCGGCGGCGGCAGCGCTTTGGCTTGGGCACTCGGCGACGCGCATGCGTGCTGCGGGCGAAATGCACACACCGCCGGATGCCGGTGCTGACGAAGATTGCTGCGCCGCCGCCGGAGCAGCAAGCCCCGCCAGCGTTAGGACGCAGATAAAGAGTTTACGCATTGCTTACCTCCCGCACCGGTTGGTGACCTGCTGACGGTAGAAACCGAGCTCGTCACGCCAGTACTCTCCATCGAAGGGCCAGAGCTGATGCTCTTCGTCGACCTCGACGTCACCGCCGCCGGTCTCCTGAACCTCCGTCATCTGCTGCTGCATTTCGGCATCGAGCTGACCACGCATCGCGGTTGCGATCTCGAGTTCAACCGTGTCCACCTGGTTCGAGAGGTTCAAAAGCTCGTCGATAAGGCGGGTGTAACGGCCGCGGGCAAGGTCGCCCGTGTTGTCGATGGCGAAGGACTTCGCAACCGCGACGTCCTGAAGAATGCGCGCACCGAGCGACGAGTTTTGGAACTCGGATGGCGCCTGCATCAAGCGCTGCTCTTCCGCTTCGAGAACACCCACGTACTCGATGTTCCGAAGGAGCGTACGGTCACTGAGCGCACTCGCGACAATACCGCGAACCGTCGGCGAAAGGTTGGCCTGGCCGTTGCGCACCTGCTGGAGGAATTCGAAGAACTGAGTGTTGTCCTCGAACTGACCAAGAATCGATTCAAGCTCGGTTCGAACCGGGTCATATCGCTCGTGGAAGAGCCCGACCATGGCCATCGCGTTGTCGAACTGACAGTTCACGAAGAAGGTCACCGCCTTGAGGACGATCGCTTCCGGGTAGTAGCTATTCTCGAAGTAGGGCGAGTTGATGGTGTGAACGCTTCCGAGCGCGCGGGAGTATTCGTCGGCGAGGAAGAAAGCCCAGCTCGATTCGAAAAGTGCGTCGAGCCAGTACTCGCTGCCCTGGTCCACGCGGTTCCAAGCTTCAACAGCCTGACCGAGGAGGCGACCGTCGATCTCGCGGCTACCGTCGGCGCTGGAGCGGTTCGCAGCAGTGTAATAAACACGCGCGAGCGAAATCCACGCGAGGTTAAGCATGCGCTGCTCGTCCTCGACGCCGGCTGCGTCGCCGTTGTCGATCGCGTCGATAATGGCGCGGAACGCTTCAATCGCGGGTCGCGCCTGGCGCATGCGGATGTGCGCGATGCCATCGAAGAAGCGAGCCTTAACGTAGAACTCCGAGCTTCCGGCGACGCGCTGGAAGAGAGCGATCGCCTCTTCGAACTCGTTCTGGCCGTACTTGTAGCGACCCATGATGTAGAGAAGTTCGTTGTAGAGCTCCTGGCTCTCCGACGTGTTGAACTGCTCGAGCTCTTCTACGCCGTAACGACCAACCTTCTCGATGATACCGGCCGGCTCCGGGAGCTGCGACGCAAGCTGCGCGAGCCACTGAAGGGTCTGCGCGAAGAAGAGGTGTCCCTCGCCCTGCTGACCGATCTCATCGAAGATCGCCAGCGCCGACTGGTAATAGCGCAAGTGATAAAGGCACTTACCCAAGAAGAACTGCGCTTTTTGCACATTCGCCTGGGCGTCTTCCGTCTGGCCTTCAACGACCCGCTGGAACTGCACGGCAGCTTCCTGATAGCGGTTCGGATCCTGGTACAGACGCAGCGCATTCGCGAGCGCTTCGCTCGGCGGACCCTCTTGGGGCGGCGCCGGCGGCTGTCCGGTCTCCTCGACGTTAAACTCCATGTCCGCCTGGGCAAAGGCGGGTGCAGTGTTGCCTAGCAGAAGGCTGATCGCGATCACCCCTAGGGTGCTTGCTCGCCATGTCGCTCGACTCATTCGTTGCTCCTCGCTTGGAACGGATGCTTGCTGTCGTTTGACCACCGAGTGCGGCCAAAACGAAACTCCAACAAAATCAGCAGTTTGCACCCATTTCGACGCGGGAGAATACGATTTAGGGGGGGGTACTGTCAAGGGGGAAGGCGCGCTTGATGCGTGAAAACTGGAGAATTCCGGGAACTGTCGATTCGGCCAGGAGATTTTCGATGTCGGTTTTGACGCTCCAAACCCCGTTTTGGCTCGAGGCTCCGAAACCCAGTTCGTCCCACACGTCGTGGACGCCGAGTTCGCGAGGCGATATCGACGTCGCACGCCGATCGCAGCATCTTTGATTCTCGAGGCGCGTGCCCTTGACACATAGGGGCAAAGGCGAGTAGTTTCCGCTGCGCCTTTGTGAAGCAAAGGCACGATCGGGAGCGTCCCACTAACCCTCTTCTCAAGGACATCGAGAAGAGCGGGCGTTCCAAACGATGTCGCTACGACGAGGAACGAGTTCAGATCAGGCGATTTACACATTGGGTTAGAAATACCGACCCCCGCCAGCGACCTAAATTGGGAAACCGGCAAAAACTCTGTCGGCTCTGGTCCAAAACGCTTGAATTCGAAGACGTCAACGCGATAGGAGAACTGTGATCATGAAGACCTTACTCTCAGCTGGAATGCTCGCGACCGCCCTTTTGGCTCTCACCGGATGCCCTTCCACCGGCGTCGGTGACCCTTGCGTCCCGGAGGTTATCCCGGCGGACGGCTTCCAGATCGGTGAAGCGTACCTCGAGACCAGCTCGGTCCAGTGCCGAACCCGAGTTTGCATGGTGTATCAGCGTGGTGCGGCGACGGCGATCAACCCGGAGCAGACCCGTGAGCAGTGTACGGCGAGCGGCCAGTCCCCTGCGGTTTGTGACACCTTCCCGACGCAGGCGGAGCGCGACTCCCGCGTTTACTGCACCTGCCGATGCTCGGCGCCCGAAGGTTCGAACACACCTACCTGCGAATGTCCGACGGGGTACACCTGCGACGAAGGTGATGGGGATGGCCTGATTACGGGTGGCGGCGACGGAATCCGTGGAGGCTACTGCCGCCTCCTCAACGACGCGGAGATCGCCGCCGGCGCCGAATGAGGGCAAGGCCCGATGCGCAAAGAGCTCGGGCAACGTGGGGAAGAAGCCGTGGCCACCTATTTGGTGGACCGCGGCTTTTCCGTTGTGGGTCGGAACGTTCAGGTTGGACGATATGAGATCGACATCATCGCCGAGCACCGAGACCTACGAATCTTCTGCGAGGTGCGAACGGTTTCCAGCGATCGCTTCGGATCGCCACTCGCAACGATCGACGAGAAGAAGCTGCGAAACATTCGGAACGCGGTGAGCGCGTACCTTCGGAAACACGGCTCTGGCCGGAAACGCACTCGGGTCGACGCAGCCGGGGTCGTCGTACGCGGAAACGATTTCGAAATCGACTATCGGGAAGGCATTCTTCAGTAGCAACGTAGGAGAGTGGTATGACCAGCTTGCCAAGAATTGAAAAACGCCTCTACCAATCGGATCGAGATATCTCCAGAACACTGTTTCTTCTCGCTGCGGGTGGGCTCCTATTCGTGGCTGCACAGTGGTACATACCGGATCTTCCACAGCTCGAGACCATCGGCACCATCATCGCGAGCGCGGTCGCGGTTGCCATGTTGGTATGGGCCGTTCGGCTGCGAACGGGGACGGTCGATCCTCATTCTCACTCCTCACTCCGTCATTTGCCGAAAGGAGCGCTGGAGCGTCTCGAGCGAGCGCTCGGGGACGAGCCAGAGGTTTGGGGCGATCTCTCGTTCACCAGCGAGTTTATGATCACGAGCGATTTTGTCCCCTACCTCATCGAAGAAATTGAGTTGGCCCATCGCCGGACAACGCAAAAGGCTGTCACGGGTGTCGAAACCAAACATGAACTCTTCCTCTACTTTCGAAATGGTAAGAAAGAAAAACTCTGGCTCGATGTCTCGGAAATCGAGCCAGCGCTGGATTGCTTGCGGGAGCGCAGTTCGACCATCCGAGTTGGCTACGACCCGATCGCGATTCGATCGTGGGAAGATCGGCAGCGAGCGGCCAGCTCGTGAAAATCGACAACAGAATTCACAGCTAGATTGACCCAGAGGCGCCTTCTGCGGATCATGTCCGCACGTGCGTTTGGGACCCTACGAACTGCTAGAGCGAATTGGCGTCGGCGGAATGGCCGAGGTCTTCCGTGCGGTCCAGCGCGGTGAGCATGGGTTTGAGCGTTCGGTCGCAATCAAACGCATCCTCCCGGACCTCGCCGCCGACGGAGACTTCCTCGAGATGTTCATCGACGAGGCAAAGATTGCCGTGCAGGTGATGCACCCGAACGTCGCGCAAATTTACGATCTCGCCCGCGAAGGCGACGTCTATTATATCGCCCAAGAGTTTGTTCAAGGCCGCGATATGGGCGCGATCGTTGACCGCCACAAACGGGTCGGTCAACCGCTACCCATCCCATTCGTGCTGCACGTCGGTGTGAAGATCTGCGAGGCACTTCAGCATGCGCACACCGCGACCGGGGGCGACGGGCGACCGCTCGGCCTAATCCACCGCGACGTCTCCCCGAGCAACATCCTCGTCTCGTTCGAGGGCGCGGTAAAGGTCATCGATTTCGGCCTCGCCAAAGCGGCCGGGCGCAGAGTCTCGACGGAATCTGGCGTTGTGAAAGGCAAGCTCGCCTATCTCTCCGCCGAACAAGCGCGAGGGGAGGAGATCGACAGCCGAAGTGATATCTTCTCGCTCGGAACCTGCCTCTTCGAGTGGCTCACAGGACAGCGACTCTTTTTGCGCAACAGCGATCCCGCGACGGTCATGGCGGTGCAAAAGGCGGAGGTCCCACCATTGCGCGCGATCCGCTCGGATATTCACCCCGAGTTGCAGACGATTATCATGAACGCGCTGCAGTCGGACCCGAACCGGCGATACCAACGCGCGGCAGACCTTCAGGAGGCGCTGCACGCGTTTTCCTATCGCGCGCGGATGCCACTTCGACGTCGAGACGCCGCGCAATACATGCAGTCGGTCTTTCCCGAGATCGTCGCGCAGATTCGCGAGAAGGCCCGCGCGGAATCGATGCGTGCACCACCGCAGCCGAAGCGCACGCTCTCGAAACCTGTCCCGCACGGGCCCTCAGGTCCGCCGCGCTCCGAGGCAGCGAGTCGCCCCGCGCCCCCGGCGCCGGCCCCGACAAATCGTCCACGTCCCCGACCGATGGATTCGGAGTCTCCGATCGCGATCGAAGATTTGGCCGAACTCGAGGATTCGCCGCCGGCGCCGCGCCCGACGTTCAGCCCGCCGGGGCGACCGCCGAGCCACGCTCCGATTCAACGTCACAATCAAGGCACGATGCCGCTCATGAAGTCGGCGCCAGCACGCCGAGTGCCAATGCAGCCGAGTCAGCCTCCCCTTCGACAGTCTGCAGCTCCAAAGCTCGAGTTCGAGGCCGAGACCACAAACCACTTCGAGGCCGCCGAGCCGAAGGCAGGGTCAGGGGTCCGGCCTGAGGTCGCGGGCGCCGAGTTCGGTGACTTCGATTTCGACGATCAGACGGTGATGTTCTCTCGGGATCGCGGAGATATCTCGGCGATGTTGGAAAGCTTGGAGCAGCCGCCTGCGGAGGAGGAAGATGACGTCGACTCCACCCGTGCCCTGCGGCGTTCGCCAGAGCTTCTCGCACCCCCCACCGGCGCGGCGCCCTTTACGCCAGAACCCGAGCCACCGACGGGGGAATTCACCACCAGCCCACCGGTCGAACCGAAACCGAGCAACTCGTTCGCCAGCACGTGGTCGGCGAGAGAAAAGAGCGCCGAAGAACCGGTTCGGAAGGGCAATGGACTGCAGACGACGCCGAGCGCCGTTCCCTTCGAGGATCCGGTCAACACGCTGATGAGCCCCTCGGCGCAGACCGATGATTTCGAAGACCGCACCATGTCGGTCCCCCAAGAAGCGGTTCGGCTCGCCCTTCAAATGGCGGAAGAAATCCGCGCGGAACGGGACGCGCCGGAAGAACTCTTTTTCCTCGAGGAAGAGGAAGATACCGCGCTCCCACGAAGCCAATCGAGTCTGGCGCCGGTGCCGATCGTGGAGGATTCCGAAGCGCCGCTCGACGATCTCCGACTACCGCCAGATTCGGCGCCCTTCGAGGAAGATCTCCATACGATCGCGATGGCCCCTGGGGAAGACTGGGCGGCCTTCCTACGCGCTGCGGAATCCAAGGTCGAAGAGCCTGAAGAATCCGATTCTCAATTTTCGGTCTCCCCGTTCGAGGAATCGAATCTTGACGCCTTCCCTCCGGCGGCAGATTTGGCCCCGGTCGAATCCTTCGCCTCCGCCTTCGAGCAAGGCGGCGCGACGTCCGCTGGAGCAGAGGTCGTCTTTAACGACGCGACTTCCGATGGCTCGGAGGCCATCTTTGACGACGCAACGCCGATTCGATCCGAAATCCCGCCGGAAATCTCCGCCCAGCTGCGAGCGGGTCTGGAGGAAGCGATCCAGAGCGGAACCGGAGCGGGCATCGTCACGCCAGAGTTCGAAGACGCCACGGGACCGGTGCAAGAGCCTTCGGTCTTGACGAGCTTCGAGCCTCCGGCGAAAACGCCGCTTCCTCCCGAGCCGACCCCGGTGACCTCCGTGGAGATCGACTCGGAATCGGAATCTGAGATTGAGCGACGGCTCTTCGAGATGATGTCCGAGCCGCCTCCGGAAGACGAACCTCAAGACAGCCTCGATGGGCAGCTTGATTCGATCTTCGGAGGCTTCGACGGCGAGGATACCAACCCCGACCACCAGGGATGAGTGACTATCCGCTCGAAGCCCTCACTCAGCTTCGTGAGCAAGCGCTAGAGGACGCGCGGCAAGAACTGACTGCGGCCTGGGAAGCCCACCGAAGCGCGGAGACGAAGCTTCGCGAGATCCGCGAAACCCTCCGCGCGCATCAAGCCAAGAGCGCCGAAATGCGGCGCGCATGGTCTGAAGCGCCTGGCAGAAGTATCGAGTCGATCCTTCGGGAAGACGACTACCTCAGCGCCAGGAACGCCGACGAGAAGAAGCTCCGCGAGCGCGAAACCTTGGCATCAAAAGACCTTCGAGCAGCGACCGAGTCTCTGAGCGCCGCACAAGAGGCACTCCAAGAAGCTCAGCAAGAGCGAAAGGTCGTGAGCAAACACGAAGAACGTTGGCTCGCCGAACGCGCTCAGAAGGAAAGCCGGCGGCGCGAAGCCGAGGCAGACGAACTCGCACAGCGAAAGTGACGGAACGAAAAAGGCCCACCCGAAGGCAGGCCTTTTTCGACTACGGTCGCGCCTAGAAGACCTGCACCGCCGGCGGAACGATGAAGACCACCTCACGCTCATCGAGCGGGGTAAAGCCATCACCGAGGACGTTCACCGTCGCGCGGAAGACCTGCGGCTCAAGCGTCTGCTCCACCGTAACGTTCTCGCGCACGATGACGTCGAAGCAAACGCGGTCACCCGGGTCGACCTCGCGGAAGGTATCGGGGAACGTATCGGCATCGGTGTCTTCGCCAGCGCGCGGCGCGCACATGCGGCCGGCGTCGCCATCTTCGTTCGCTTCGATGCGATCGAGGAATGCCTCCGCCGTGTTGACCGCATCCGTGTCGTCGTCTTCGAAGACCGTCGAGACATCGATCGGCGTGGCGATCAGATCGCGGATCTGGTCCACGATCGTGCTCGCAAGCGCGGCATCACCACCGCTATAGGTGGTGACGAAAGGTTCGCCGGCGGAGTCGACGGAGTCGACATCGATGCCGAACTGACGCATATGCGCGATGCCGCCCGTGCCCTGACCGATGCCGATGAAGCGCATATTCTCCGCCGAGAACGCCGCCACAACATCCGCGTACTGCGGCTCTCCAGCGATCTCGGTGTAGGGATTCGAATCGCCCGGGCCGTTATGCCAGGGCACGTCGGTCACCATGATGACGATCGGAACCGCGGTCTCGCGGAAACACGCATAGCCAAAGGTGCCGGCCGGGCAGCCTGCGCGATCTCCAACGCTTGAGCGCGGAAGACCAGAGCCGGTCGCCAGGGCGTGAAGCGCAGAGCCGTGGGATTCGGGCGTGTCACGACCGCCAGAAGCGCGGTACATACTGGTCGCCATTTGCGCCGCCATGAAGTCGCCCGTGATGTCCTGGAAGTTGTTGAAGGGCTGATCCGACGAACCACCGTAGGGGGAAACGGGGTAATCGCGGAACTCACCAACGCCGAAGTGGGTGTCCGGAATCTCTTCGACGATGGACGGAATCAACGAGGCTCGAATCGCGTTCTGAAGCGCGGTGATCGAACCACTCATCGAGCCGGTCGTGTCCATCAAGAAATAGACGTCCGCGATTTGGATATCCGTCGCGAAGTCGAGGATATCGCGGGGAGGCTCTGGGTCGTCCATAAAGGGCATGATGAACGCAAAGTCGCCTCGAGACGCAGGGTTATCGCCGGCAGCACTCGGGTCGGTTCCAGAAGCCACCTCTACGAGGTCGCTCGCGCCGTCGCCGTCGCTATCGGTCAAGAGCGGGTCGGTGCCTTCGGCAATCTCGCTTGCGTCGACCAGTCCATCACCATCGGAGTCGAGGTCGATATAGTCTGGGGCACCGTCCCCGTCGGTGTCGACCGGCGGCGTCGCTGGGTCGTCATCGCCCGCTTCCATCGCATCGCTCAGACCGTCATCGTCGCTATCGGCATCTCGACGGTTCGGGATCTCGTCGCCATCGGAGTCAACGATGTCCTCGTCGCGATCGCTGATCGTATCGCCGTCGGAATCCGCGTCCATATGATCTGGCGAACCATCGCCATCGGAATCCGCCGGAGATGCGGGATCGTCGCCGATCTCTTCCACGTCGCGAATGCCGTCGCCGTCGTTGTCGATGTCAGCGTAATCGGGCGTTCCATCCTCATCGAAGTCACCGGTCGACTCATCCCCATCGTCGATGCCGTTTCCGTCGGAGTCGCCATCTGCGAAGTTCGGGGTGCCATCACCATCGGAGTCTGCGGGCGCGCTACAGTCCTCGCCCGAGAACTCATCCGCATCCGGGATGCCATCACCATCGCTGTCGTCATCGAGATAGTCAGGCGTGCCGTCGCCGTCCGTATCGCGCGTCGGGGCGCGCTCAAAACGATCGGTGATTCCGTCGCCGTCCGTGTCCTGGCAGGGGTCGGGTGGAACGTCGGGCTCGGCGTCCATGCCGGCGTCCATCTCGCCGCCGTCGTCTCCGCCGCCGGCGTCCATCTCACCGCCGCCGTCTTCACCGCCACCCGCGTCGTCCATGCCGGCGTCCATTTCCCCGCCGCCGTCACCGCCGCCACTGTCGTTTGTTCCTCCGTCGGCAACGCCAGAGTCCATGCCCCCGTCGTCGTCACCGCCGCAAGCGACACCAAAACTCAGGGCACAAATCAAAGCCCAACCAATCGACCATCTCATTCGATGTCTCCCAACTCTCTCACTCATCCTCAATCTCAGCGAAGAAAGCTTCTCCCGAGCTCTCTCCGATGAGCGGCCAAAGCAAGACATGTCTTCGCCCCACGCGCTGCGACCGATCTCAAGAATACCGCAAGAAGGGGCAAAGCTGAGCATCGATTCTCAGCAGGAGAATACTTTTTCGGTCGACCGAGGTCGTGTCGGAGTGAATCCTACTTGTCCGTTCGAAGCAGGGTGCCGACGCCTTCGTCGGTAAAGAGTTCGAGCAAGGTGGCGTGCCGCATTCGGCCATCGAGAATATGGGCCTGCTTCACCCCGCCACGTAATGCGTCGAGCGCACAGTCGACCTTCGGAATCATCCCTCCAGCGATGATTCCCTTTTCTTTTAGCCCTTCCACTTCGGACTCCGTCAGCGCGCTCTCGATCGTATCGGAGGCACCACGAACGCCCTCGACGTCGGTCATAAGAACGAGCTTCTCCGCCTCAAGCGCCTTTGCGATCGCCCCCGCGGCGGTATCCGCATTCACGTTCAGCGACCGGCCTTCTTCATCGATCGCGATCGGCGCAATGATGGGGAGAAAGCCAGCGTCCGAGAGGCGTCGTACAATCTCCGGATTGACCGAGGAGATCTCACCAACCCGGCCGAGGTCGACCATGTCGCCGGCACGGGATTCAAAGGGCGCAACCTTGGTGGCGCGCATGAACGCATCGTCATGACCGGTCAGCCCAATCGAGCGACCGCCATGCTTTGCAACCAGTGAAACAATCTCCGCATTGATCGCCCCGCCGAGGACCATTTCCACAACGCGCATGGTCTCGTCGCTGGTGACGCGAAGTCCGTCGACGCGCTCGCTTACGACGCCGAGGTCGTTCAGAAGAGCGTCGATCTGCGGTCCGCCGCCGTGCACGACGACAGGGTGAATCCCGACGTATTTCAGCATCACGACATCGCGGGCGAAGCTCTCCCGCAGCTCCGCGTCACGCATCGCATGACCGCCATATTTTAAGACAAAGGTCTTGCCCCGAAAGCGCCGAATGTAGGGAAGCGCTTCGTGGAGGATCGAGGCTTTTTCCGTCGCGAGGTTGGTCACTGGCTCAGAGACCTCCCGCCAGAAGTTCAAGCAATGCCTTCTGCGCGTGCAGTCGATTTTCCGCTTCTGCCCAAACCCGGCTCTGCGCGCTGTCCATCACGGATGCGCTCACCTCTTCGCCGCGGTGCGCCGGCAAGCAGTGGAGGAAGATCGACTCGCTCTTTGCGTCGCGCATCAGCGCGTCATCGACGATAAAGCCATCAAAGGCCTTTTCGCGGATCGCCTGCTCTTCCTCTTGGCCCATGCTCGCCCAGACATCGGTGGTCACGACGTCGGCGCCAGAGGCGGCCTCTCGAGGATCGCGCGTCAGGTGAATCTCGGCACCCAGCGCGCGCGCCTTTGCGAGGATATTCGCATCCACGTCGTACCCTTCCGGCGACGCGATTGCGAGTGAGAAGCCGCCCCGTGCCGCAGCGAGCATCCAAGAGTGAGCCATGTTGTTCCCGTCGCCGATCCACGCCACGCGCAGCCCTTCAAGGCGACCGAACTCCGCGCGAATCGTCTGCATATCCGCGAGAAGCTGACAGGGGTGGTACTCATCGGTCAGCGCATTGATCACCGGGATCGACGACGCCTCGGCCATCTTCGTGACACGCTCATGGCCGAAGGTGCGATAGACGACGGCGTGCGCGTAGCCAGAGAGCATCTTCGCCGTGTCTTCGATCGGCTCGCCCCGCCCAAGCTGGGTGTGGGCGCTGATGAGGGTGCTCGGACGGGCACCGAGTTCATAGGCCCCAACCTCGAAGGAGAGCCGCGTCCGCGTGCTGGCCTTCTCCAAAAGAATCACGACCGTCTGATGCTTGAGCGTCTCCCGCATCTTGCGGTCACGGCGATGCTCATCCGCACGGTCGAGCAGCGTTGTCAATTCGTCGGTCGTAATGTCTTCGAGAGTAAGAAAGTGACGCATGAGGCGAAGCTACCGCAATCGTCGATCGACGCAATGAGTCCATCCGGCGGTCATCGGTTCATCGTCGGCGGAATGAAATACCCTTGGGCACGAAATGGTCCGCTTCCCCGTGTCGCCTGCATCCGCGGTGTGGCATTCGTTTCTCTTGAACGCGGAGGCTCTACCTTCGAACGGAAAACTGCTGGGTCGCGTTATTCAGCGCGTCGCGCAATGTCTGAATGAGATTGTCATCCTGGGTCTCGAGCGCACCGCGAAAGTCCGCAAGTAGCGCCCCGAAAATAAGCCGTTCCTCGCCGCGCAGCTCTTGATAAACAGCCTCCGCGCGGCTGAGTGCGGTCCGATTCGGAAGGCTCTCCCGCGGATGGAACTTCAGTTTCTCCATCGCTTCACGGGCCTTCTTGACCTGCGTCTCGCTCATCTGTCCGGGGTTTCGCTCAATGATCAGATGTTCTTTGCGACTCGATCCCGCGATGTTCATCTCGACCTCGATAATCCCGTTGAGATCGTAGCTAATGCGCACATCGACCGCGACGTCGCCGGCCCGCTTTGGCGGCACCTTCATCGTGTATTCGCCGAGCTTTGTGTTCTCCTTGCAGGTCGAGTGCTCCCCCTGAAAGACTTCGATCAGGATCTTCTTCTGGTTGTCGACCATGGTGAAGAAGCGCTCGACTCGGCTCGCCGGAATACAGGTCCCCCGCTCCAGAATCGGGGAGAAGAGGCCCGAAACCTCACGCGTTCCAACAACGGCAGCCGAGGAGACTCCCACCGTGAACGGAGCGACGTCGGTCACAACCATATCGCTCACTTGGTCATCATCGATCTTGAGCGCAGCCTGAATGGCAGCGCCCATCGCGACGGCTTCGTCGGGCGGAAGAGACCGGAGGGGGAGGCGGTTAAAAAGCTTCGTGACGAGCTCACTCACTTCCCGCATTCGAGTGGCGCCTCCAACCAGCAGTACCTCATCGATATCGTCGACTTGAAGCTCTGCGTCCCGAAGAGCACGAAGGATGGGAAGCCGCATTCGACCCAGGAGTTCCTGGTAGATGAGGGCGGTATTCGCCCGCGTAATCGTCCGCTCGATATCTCGACCATCAATATCGAAGACCGCGATCCGCGCTTGCTCCTGGTCGCCAAGTTGACGTTTCGCACGGTCACAAGCGACGCGGAGCCGGGCGCGATCAACCGCATTCAGATCCTTCAAACCCTCCGCATCTTCGACCCATTTGAGAAGCGCGTCACTGAAATCCTCCCCGCCAAGACGCGCGTCTCCAGCGGAGCTCTGAATCTCGACGACGCCGTCGACGATCTCAAGGACGGTGATATCGAAGGTGCCACCTCCAAGATCCAGGATAACGGCCTGAAGCTCACGCTCTCGCTCGTGGAGGCCGTAAGCAAGCGCTGCAGCCGTTGGCTCGTTGATGATTCGCTCGACCTTGAGACCTGCGATCTTTGCTGCGTCGCGAGTCGCTTGGCGCTGCAGATCGCCGAAGTAGGCCGGAACCGTTACCACGGCCTCCTTGATCTTTTCACCAAGCGTCGCCTCGGCGGCCTCGACAAGCTCTCGAAGCAAGATCGCGCTCAGCTCTTCCGGGCGGTAGCGCTTCTTGCCGAGCGAGAAACGTTTGTCCGTACCCATATCTCGCTTGAAACGTTCCACCGTCCGCTCGGGGTGGGTCGTCGCTCGATCTCGTGCCGGACCTCCGACGAGGATATTGCCATCCTCATCCACGCTGACAGCGCTTGGGGTCAGGAGATTCCCGACGGAGTTTTCGAGAACTACCGGGCGACCGTTTCGCAGGATCGCAACCAAGCTGTTGGTTGTTCCCAGGTCAATCCCGACAGTGATTCCTTCTTCGGTTCTCATCGCGTCTATCTCCGATCGACAGTGCCGGGTACATTGACTCGGTTGCGTTCCAGGATTTCCAACACCTGGCGGCTTGTCCGTTCGATCGCGCGCTGCCTCGCCTGGTCTTGTTCTTCTTCATCGCGAAACTCTTCCGCGAGGTCGTCGAGTGCTCCCCGATCCGCTTCATTCGAGAGCGACTCCTGAGTCGCTCGATCCCGTTCGAACGTGGCTTCCATCTCGTCGACGAGGGCTTGCTCTCTCGGGTTACGCGGTTCGTCCAATGCGGGCTCATCGAGCGGAGATTCGCCCACGGGGTCGCGAAAGTAGGTTTCTTCGGGGACACCCTGTGACTGACGATACTGCTCGAGTTCACGACGCAATTCGATGAGGCCCTGGGTGTCGATCTGCCGAGACTGATTGCGTTCGTGTCGATCGCAAGCGCGGAACGCACGGAACGAGCAACTAACAACGATGAAGAGGATCCAGCCCCAATGCATGGAGGGTCCCGAAGAAGCGTCGCTCCCGGGGGATGGAGCCGGCGCCTCGAAACGTTCGATGACCAGCTGACGCAACATCGGCGCCTGCGCTTTTAACGCTTTTCGAACATTCTTCGGGAGCGAGGTTCGAATGATGGCATCTCCGCCGTTGAGAATCGCCCCGGCGAAGACTCGACAAGTCTCTTCGGAGAGCGGGACCTCGAGCGCAAACAGTTCCTCGGCGAAGGTATTGATCAGGAGGGCGTCTCCGGCCCGCGGACGAGCGATTTGCTTCCGAAACTCGACGGTCACCTTGCCGATATCTCGTAGCCGGCGAGACGAACGATGGACCATTGCGTTGAGGATGGTGAAAACGAGGCGATCGCAATCGAACTCGGTTTTGAGAGATCGCGACGCGTTTTCGAGAACATCGATTCCGCGCTTTCGCTGGTCGTTGGACCGAATCCACGCGAGGGCCACACGGAGGGGGTCCTGTTCGAACGCACGCTCAACTTGCTCCTCCGTTACTTCGCTTGGCGCGAACTCAATGAGATCGACCACGAACTCTTCATGTCCGTTGCGTAGGCCTTCGATGGCGATATCGATCGCCTTGTTCTTTCGACCCGTCTCGAGTTCGATCTCAAAGAGCTCCGATCGAAACTCAAAATGCTCCGGATGCGTCTCGATCGCTTGCTTCAGTTCCTTTCGGGTGCCCATCGGATACTGAGCATCCGAGACCCGCTCCCACGCTAGTTCGATCTCTCTCGAGAACTGAACGGGCATCGGTTTTGCGGAGCCGAACTCGAGTTCTGCACCATCAAGTGCGCGCTCAGAAGGACCGAGCTCTGGTTCTGAAACATCGATTTCTCGCTTCGAAAAATCCCGCGGATCGGTCGGAACCTCTGGCGAAAGGTCCATCGGCGAAAGGTTCGGAACCGGGTTCTCTTGGCGTGAGCCCTCGAAGGCCGGCGGCGTATTCACCGGCGTCTCCAGCCCGGCACCCGACAGGGGCCCAGGCTCGGGTACGGCATTCCGAGGGAGTCGCTTCTTTAACGTATCGTAGGCTTCGCGGACCTTGGCGAAGCCTTCTGGATCCGTCTCTGGTTTGTGGACTTTGATGAGCCGTAGATACGCCTTTCGCGCATCCCTCGAGGTCGCTCCGCTTTCAAGGCCGAGAGTGGCGAGCGCATCCGAAATCTTCATAGCGAAAGGAGCATAACGATTGAACTCCCAAAAATCTTCAGTTGGAGAAAAATAGAAACTCTCAAATGAAGATATAATGAGGAAAGTCTCGAAGCGCCGAAGCGTTTTCCCCACGAAATCGAGACATATCGGGAGATTCAAATAGTTGTTGCTAGAGCCGATACGCGAGGCCGAGGCTTACGCGGAGGATCGCCCTGCTCTCAACGAAGCTGCTCTCGTGCGCGATTCCGTATCCCCCGGCAAGTTCCGCAAAGAGAAGTGTGACGTCAGACATCGCCGCTTCCACACTGAGGGTGGCACGGAAGTTGAGCGCCCATACCCAGGGAATGGCGACGTCACGCGAGTGGATCATCGCGCCGGCGACCACGCCGCCGCAGGAGAAGGTCACCGCCTCCGACGTGCGCGACGAAAAGACGAAACCGAGATCGACCGCGGAGAGGAACGAGAGGTTGCTTCGTTCATCTCCGGTGCGTCCGCCGAGTGCCCCTTCCCCGGCGAGCACCATTGGGCTGACAAAAAGGCTCAAGTTGCGCTTCGGACGCTGCGCGCGGGTCTGCGCGGCGCCCGCCCAAACCCGATGACGAAGGTGAAGCTTCAGCCCGCCACCCACCGCAGTATCCAGCCCCAGGTAGGAGCCGTAGGTCACGTGAATGTCCGCCCCGAGCGTTGTATTCCCGTTGGCCCCACCACGAATCCCAGCCCAAAACCCGGGCCAACCAAACGCCCCGGCGACCGCGAATTCTCCGGTCTCCAGAGGTTCGGCGCTGACCACACTGACCGGGTTTAGCGCCTCATCGCGGAAACGAAGCTGCGCCGTCGCCGGCTGAGAAAAGAGCCCGAGCGAAGCGAATACAAACGCAAAGAGAGGCGCGGGTCTCAAAGCTCCGCGACATGGAGCAAGATGAACTTGTTGTTCAACCGAAGGTCCGTGACTTCCCGAACCTCTCGCCCTCGAAGCACGTTTCTTAAGCTCGGCACGCGGGAGTGCTCGGTGACGAAGTACGCGCTCTTGCCATCGTTCTCTGTAAGCCACTCACGGAGCGCTTCGTTGTTCAACTCGACAAAGGCAAAAACGCGGTTGCCCGTGTAGAAGTTCTCGCCCTTCCAGTTCATCTGCCAGGCGATAACCGGCTCGTCCGGGCCTTCACGTTGCTCATAATAGGTCATGAAGAGCTCGCGCATTCCCCAGTGGGGAGCAAGGTCGACCATATAGAGGTTCAGAACCCACGCCGCGAATAGGAGTGCGGTCCCAAGAAGCGCACGCGCAGCGACGCGGCGGGCCCAGCGGAATGCTGCGACCACCACGAGCGCGACCGCGACGACACAAATGCCGGTAAGCACCGGCCGGAAGTCGAAGTGATCGGGCCACGGGCGGCCGTAGTTGTAGACAAAGAGATGAATTAGACGCTCGTAACCCTGCGGTCGCGCAGACGTGACCCACGAGAGATCTCGGCCGACGAACGCAGCGAGCGCAGCGCCGCCACCTACCGCCACACTGAGCGCGAGTTCTCGCTGAAGTTCGAGCTCTGTGCGCTCCTCCTTCGGAATATCCGCACCCGCGCGGCGCGCCCAGAGCCAGCGTCCCGCCCAAACGAGGGCCGCGATACCGGCGCCGATGAGCGCGTACGCGACGATTGGCGCCATCCCATGATCGAGGATCCAATCCTGCCGGTCGTCGCGAGGAACGGAGGCGGGAATCACGCCGCGCAGGCCGCCCCAAAGACCGCCTACGCCGAAGACGAGCGCAATGGGCGCCAGGACAGAAACGATCGTGACGATCCGGCCCATCAGCACCTCGTCTTCACCGATCTTGTCTTCGGCATCCCCCCAGATTCGGTCGAGCAGAAGCCCCGCCATAATCGCCGCCGGCGGAACCGCGGGGAAGATGTAGTGGTGGAACTTCGTGATCATCGCGGAGAAGAGCGCGAAGGCCGAGAAGAACCAAAGGCCAATCAGTAGAGTCGTCTGCTGACGCCGGATCGCATCCGGGCTTTCCTCTTCGGAAACACCGCCGCGATACGGGCTCCCCTTCGCGTCGAGCTGCGCGATGGGCGCGCGAGTTCGCTGTAGCCAGAGCCAGGAAAGTACGCCTGCCGGGACGAGCGCGACCCAAGGGAACGTGGCGTAACCGATCTGCCAAATGAAGTATTGAATCGAGCCGGTGTCACCGTGCACGCCCGCCGCGAGACGGTTGATGTGGTCATGCACGAGGAGCCGATCGGTGAACCCGGGCCCGTGACGCATGAACATCGCGATGTACCAGGGAAGGCCGACACAGAAGACGATAAGAATGCCCTGCGTAATGCGGAGCTGCCCCTTGAGCATGACATCCCAGCGCTTCGATGCGATGAGATAGAAGAGCGCGATGAGGCCCGGAAGTGCGATTCCGGGGATCCCCTTGCCCATAAACGCGAACGCCGCGAAGACGTAGAACGCCGTCATATAGAGAGCTTGCACGCCGCGGTTTTTGCGCATCAGCCAAACGAAAAGGGCAAGCGCCGCGAGCCAGTAGATGCCCTGTGCGATGGGCTGAGCGAACCAGGATTCCGCGTGCGCGCCGATCATCCGAAGCGGATCATTTCCAGGCACCCCATCGTTTCCAGCGGAACCGTAGAGGAAGGTATCGGGATGAATCGCAAAGCCCTGGGTCGGGAAGAACGTGATGTTCCGCGTGATGAGGTAGAGCGCCTGCGGAAGGGCAACCATCATGACCCCACCGAGCACCAAGACCTGACCGTTGATGGCGCGTCCGAAGAGGCTGATCGAACGCACCTTCTTCTCCGGGTCCTCCGCGAACGCGAGGGCGAGCATGCAGATCGCCATCACCAGGTTCGAGACCAGGTACATATCGGTGATGGCCTGATGGGAGAGGAAGAAGAAATGCGGCGTACTGGCGAGAACGAGCGCCGAGAGGACGCCAGCGCGAGTCCCGAAGATGCGGCGAATCGCGCCGTAAACGGTCATGACCGCAGCGATCGCGAAAGAGCAGACAGGAAGGCGAACGGCCCACTCCGGATGAAGCGGGTTGGCATCCGGGCTGCAGTCGAGGTTAAGTGCGCTGAAGGAGAACGCCTCCGACCAGAAGATCAAAATCGGCTTCGACCAGAACCACTCTTCCTGCGCCCACCAAAGGCTAATCCAGTCGTTACGGCTAATGATCTCGCGGGCGACTTCGCCGTAGTGGGTCTCCCACGGATCCCATAGGGAGAAGGTGCCGAGGAGCGGCATATAGATGCCGGTAACAATCACGAAGACCATCAACCCCGGACGACGCCATGCGGGAATGGCCAAGCACGCTAGCGCGCCGAGAATCGCATAGGGAAGCCCCGGATAACCGCCCGCAAGGCCACCTCCGATGAGCACCAAAAGGGCGAGCGGCCCCATCACCGTCGGACGGGCCCAACCCGGCTCGCCGGGGAGCTGACCGAGGACCGTGCTATGCCACGCAGGAAGCGCGGGGTCTGCCTTCTTGAGAACCCCGGTCAAGGTCAACAAGCCAGTGACCGTGACAAGCAAGGTCAGAACACCGATCAGCGAGCCGCTAAACATCTGGCCCTCGTAGGCCATCAGCAGGAATGTCAGTAGACCGCCAACCGCGGTCAAAATCCCGCCCCACTTCCTTTCGGAGGGGCTGAGCTTCGTGTCTTCCGAAGTGTTCGAAGCCCCATCGGTTTCGCCGGTTGCGGTTTCGGATCCCGGTTCGATTTCTTCGGTATTCTCCGGCGTCTCGGCCTCCGACGCGTCCTCCTCTTCGTTCGCGGGATCGGCATCCTCTTGATCCGAAGACGGCTCGCTTTCCGCAGAGTCTACCGATTCTTGCTCCGCCGATTCCTGCTCCGCCGATTCCTCGGTTTCAGGCTCAGCGGTCGCGTCGCGGTCTTCGGTGGGATTTTCGTTGTTTTCGTCGGTCATAAGCGAAGGGCGCGCGAGCATAGCAAGGAAGCGGGGCGGCGCTAATGGCCGACAGTTCACTCGGAAAACTCTCCGAAAGACGCAAGCGCTGCCCCGGAGTTGCGGGCTCCGCCACAACCGAAGGCCGTTCCTCTCAAGGCGGGCTCTTGCCAACGAAAGGAAGCAACCCACGAGGAACGAACTTGAGGTAGAGACACCCCGAAATTACGTTGGTACCCTTTTCCAATGACCATCGCTTCGCAACTCCGCATTGCTCTGCTTTCAGCGCTTATTCTGTCTGAGGGCGCATACGCCCAGTGGGAACACCAACTCACGGCACCCGGTGACGGAGCATACGAGGCCGATTCACGCTTCGGGGCAAGTGCGAGCTATGCAGCAGAGTTCATCGCTGTCGGTCGTCCCAACTTCGGTCGTTGCGGCGCGGTAGAAATCATCCACCGGGTTAACGGAATCTGGGAATTCGTAGATCAGATCATTCCGGACGATTGCACCGAGACCGGAAGCTTTGGCCATTCGGTCTCGATGAGCGACTTCGGCGGCCAAATCCGCTTGGCGGCCTCGGATGTTGAACGCGAGCAAGTCTACCTGTTCCAATACAACCGCGGCTCGGCCTCCTGGTCGCAGACCGCGCGAACTTCCGCGGTGGTCGCCGACTCCGCCTTCGGCAGCGAGGTCCATCTCGATCGCAACTGGCTTGCCGTTGGCGCTGGAAGTCAAGAAACGAGGTGGTTTTCCCTGGAGGGCGCAAGTGGAGTGGAAAGGACCGGCCAGATTTACGCATATACGATCTCCTCTGCGGGCACCCTCAGTCCGGGTTCGCCGACCCTCCCGGTCCCCACAATCCGCCAGCCAACGATGCTCGGTAACGGCGCTCGATTCGTCCTCACCCACGTCGACGATCTACCGACGATCGTCTCCCTCTTCGCGGTGCGGGGCTCTACAACCCGTTCCGGGGTGTGGAAAGTTCAGTTCGATGGAGGACGATGGGTACAGCGCGCATTTCAATCTGACTTTGAGAGCGCGACCGGCGAGGAAATCGGCCCAGGGCGCTTCAGCTCGGTCGCATACGATGGGTCAAGGCTCTATCTCGGACAGCCGAGCGCCAGTCAGTGCGGCGTTGAGACGATATTGCCACGAGCCGCGGGATGCGTGAGCGTTCTACGATTCGTGTCCGGGAGCTATCAGGTAGTTCAGACGCTCCACGGACGGGAAGCGAACCAAGGTTTCGGTGATAGGGTGGCGCTTGGAAGCAGCCTGTACGTCACCGCGTGGAGCGGACAGCTTTTCGTTGGGAGCCGACCCTTCGGCTCGATAATTGTCCAACCTTTGCTGACTACGCTAGTCCCTCTCGGTGACGATCTGGTGTTCACTTCGGTCCCAGAAAGTGATGATTTCTTGGGCGGCGTCGGACAGATCACGGACACGCGTGACGTTAGCCGCCGGCCCCAGCGCACCATTTATCCCGGTGAGGGGGCCGCGGCTGGAACTGGCGTCGCGCTCACGGAAGGGATGGCGCTCCTGGGAGCCCCATCAGATGATCAAGAGCTCGGTTCGGTGTTTGTTTTCCGGCCCGGGAGCGACGGTGTATGGGCCAATCGTAGCCGCGAAAAGCTCGTTAGCCCCAACCGCTCAGTCGACGAACGTTTTGGCATCGATGTCGCAATCGACGGCGCGTTTGCCCTCGTGGGCGCCCCAGGAGCCAACGGAAGCGGGATGTATCGCTTCGAGCTCGAGTTCGGCGAGTGGCGAAACCCGATTCATATCGGCCGACCAACAAACCCGGATATCAGTGCACCAGAGGGTTGGGGTGTTGACGTCTCCATTGACGGCGGCCTTCTCGCCATGACGAACCCAACGGGCGGCGGATTCGCCGTCTACACCGAAATCGACGTCTATAGCGAGCGCGTCGCTCATATTGACGATATCGAGGTCTCCGATAGATGGCTCGCCATCTTGGCAGGAGATCCAACCGATAGTACCTCGACGCTATCCTTATACCCGATCACCGAAGAACCACTGGTGGTGAGCGACCCTCAGGAAATCGAACTCTCGGACTTTCGACCAACCCTTGCGATGGACGGCGACGTCGTTGCCGTAAGCGGCAACGCGGGCGTGAGCGTCTATCACCGAGAAGGCGAAACCTGGAGCCTTCGAGCCACCATTCCCGGAGATCGCGGCTTCGGAGATAGCCTCGCCATTTCCGGAGACCGCATCATCGTCGGCAACGGAGGTCAGGTTCAGACGTACGACTGGATCGTCCGCACAGGCTCGTATGAGGAGATATTTCCATCGAGCTCGCCTGACGGTCGAGACAGTAACATTGCGGGGCTTGCACAGCTTGGGACATGGTCGCTCGCGGGAATGCCGCGCGCGGACGGAGACCTCGAATCTGGCTCGCCGCAAGATGGTCGAGGCGCGCTCGAGCGGCGCGGATATAGCGACGGCGTCCGCTGCGACCTGAGCGAGGACTGTGGCTCGGGTTTCTGCGTCGATGGGTTCTGCTGTAACGTGGCCTGCGATCAAGAATGCGACTTGTGTGGATTCGGAGGCAGCGAGGGTGTTTGCATTCGCGATACAAGCTCTCCGGAATGTTTGGCCGTGGAAGATGCGGGCGTTCCCGACGCAGGCGGTGACGCTGGAATGGACGGCGGCGTCCCAGATGCCGGGGTTGATGCCAGCACGCCCCCAGACTCAGGAACAGACTCAGGAACGGACTCGGGCATCGATATCGACGTGGATGGAGATGAGGACGGCTGCGCGTGTCGCACGATGGACTCATCCCAATCCTCGAAGCGATGGTTCGGCGTCTTCGCGCTCGGGCTTCTCTTCCTGAACCGACGACGAGCGCGCCGGTAATCTGAGAACAAAGAGCATCCGCCCCGTGCGTCGAAAGACGTGCGGGGCTCTTTTGTTGGCGTGGCCGGCCTGCTTGCTTCTCCGGCCAAGAAAGAGCACAAAACGCGAATGCAATTCATGCCCTCGCTGAAAATCGCTCGAACAATCGGCGCTTCCCTCTTTCTTCTCGGCGCTGCGCTGGCAGGCTGCGGAGACGATGACCGCGGCCCCACAACGGATGGCGGCCTGAGCGATAGTGCGGTGGATGCCTTCGCCGATGCGAACGAGCAAGACGGCGGAAGTAGCGATGGCGGTGTTGAAGATGGCGGCACTGGAGATGCCGGCGAAGATGCCTCGCTCGATGCCCGTCCCGACGCCGAAATGGATTTTCCAGGCTGCGTGCCCGGAATGCCTTTTCGGGTCGCGGAAGGGTTTACCCGAACGCAAGTTCACCCTGCGGTGGCGCGCGACGGCGATCGAATCTGGGTGGCGTTTACCAGCGCACAGGAGGAAGGATCCGCCCTCGATGTCGGAATGGTCGAACTCCATTGCGATGGCACAATCGCCGAGCCCTTTCGCGTCGTCGACGAGATCGCACCGAATGACGGAGACCCCACCCTCGCGGTCTCCGGCGACCATCTTCATATCGTGTGGCAGCGCGACGCGGGCGAGGGCGTAATGCTCGCCCATCGCATCTACACGACCGAGGGCGAGGTCGTGCTCGGCGATACGAACCTCGAACTTGAACGTAACGGCGTGATTCATGACGGCACAACCTGGATGCCTTACGTTCTTCCAAGCGACGACGGCGTTGATTTGATCGGGAGCTGGGGCGTCACGGAGGCAAGCGCCTTTCAAGTCTTCCGCGCCACGATTTCCAGCGCCGGTATCCCCTCCGAAGGCGTCGAAACTTCGTTCACCGAAGGCGAGCAGCAGACCAACCCAATGGGCGTCCGAACCACCGACGGTCTCGCGCTCGCGTGGACGCAGGGCGATCCAGAGAGTGCGTATATCCAGGTAGGAGATGCTGACGCGGAAAAGCTGACCGACGCGCCGCGCAGCAGCACGCCGCACCTCGCCACTTCGGGCGATGCCCTTCTGGCCTCACTTCAGGTTGGGCTGCCACCGACCTCCGAAGTACGCCTGATTCACGTTGGAGGCGATGTCGCGACCATCGCGACTCGCGGGGCGGTCACCCCATGGCTCGCAACGAACGAATCCGGTGGTGGCGCGGTGCTCTACCTCTCGAATGTCCGCGGCGTCTTGGCGAGCGCGATGCACGCCCGCCCCTTCCGGTTCGATGGTTCCGAGTTCACCCTCGGGGAGCCTCTCGACCTTCCCGTGATCGACACGGTGCCCGGGATCTACCGGCCAGCGATCCATCACATTCAGGGCGATATCTATCTCATCGTATGGGCCGAGGGAGACAACCCCGAGTTTGAGATCTGGGCGCGATTTGTCGAACTCTCCGTCGAGTAGGTGGGGCAAAAGAACGATTCACGTTTCCTCTTTGAATCACTCCCCATAGACTGCGTCCCAACGATGATGCGTAGCCTTCTCCCTACACTCTTGATTTTGGTCTCTGCTCTCACCGGTTGCGGTCGGCGTCTCGACGTTGTGATGCGGCACCCGCTGCAGGTTGGCGTGGTCGATCAACCAAACACGATCTATCGCGGCGCCCGGCATGCGACGCTGACGCGGCTCGATCCGGAAGCCGTGTGTTTCGCGGTGACGCACGTTCAAGAGCTTCGGGATCAGGTTCCGGATACACGCCTAGGTCTGCAGCGCATTCAACTGCGCGCGAGCGGAAGCTGGTATCCGGATTCGATGATCTCCAACGAGACGCAGCCCCAAGTCACCTCCGAGATCCGAAATGAGCAGGAACGCTACGTCGCAGGCCGTGAACAATATTGCGAGCGACGCGCGACCAACGGCCGCTGCACCCGAACCGGCACGCGCAACATCTGGCGCAATCGAATGGTCCAGCGCACGTATTATACCTCGAGCTCGAGCGCGGATATCTGCTTTCCGAACGCCGGGCGCGTCGTGCTAAATACCGACCGGGTGGGCCTTCAGGTTGCTCAAGATCGGTACTACTGGGGACTTGAGAACATCGCCGTCGAGGTGCCGCAACAGCAACAAACGCAGGGCGGCGAGAGCACCGATGGCGTCGGCGGCGAAACGTCTGGCGGCGCGCCGGGCGGCGGCGAGGTAGCACAGCCCTAAGAGGCCGCGGCTTCTACGAACTTCCCCAGCGATGGGTGTTCGCAGAAGCCGCACCTTCTTCTTCAGTCGAGCTCTCGTCCCGCTCGACTCTTCGCGTCCTCGATCGCCTGACGGACATCGGCCGGGCCCCACTCCGAGGCAGCCACTGCGAACGAGATCGCTTCCTCGAGAGAAGAAAGAAACTCAACGTTTTTTCCGAGTGAGAGCAATCGCGTTCCAGAGCGAAGTAGATCCGCTGTCACGCCTTCACCATCGATGTATAAGCCAACCGCGGGCTTCGAGTTCCGCAGGGAGTCGGCGATCGCGGTCGTCTGACGCTTGCGAAGCGCAGCGTCGGTCATGGGTGCGTTCGCGTCGATGATTCCGAGATAGCAGGAGGCGTGACGCATCGCTCCCTTTGCCATGCTCGCCTCGACCTGATCCAGGAACTCGGCGGTGACGGGTCCGCTTCGGTACTGAACGTAGAGTTCTCGAAAGTCGAGAATGATGTTCCCAGGCGACCTTGCCACGGTGCGTCCGGGGATCATCGCTCTCCCCTCAAAATCCGTGGCTCTCGCTCCAATGTCACCCCGGTGTGGGCACGGACACCCTCCACGATCTCCTCTGCAAAACTCAAAAGCTCCCTCGAGCTAGCGCCGCCATGGTGAATCAACGCGAGCGCGTGCTTCGGACTGATCCCAATGGCGCCACGTCGCTCATCTTTGCGGAATCCCGCGCGTTCGATCAGCCACGCGGCAGCGATCTTCACACGCCCATCCGGCATCTCCCATGAGGGGACTTCTTTCGAAGTAGCGACCCAGCCCTGGGAAAGAGCCTTTTCTCGAACTTCTTCGGCGAGCGAGGCAGAAACGATCGGATTGGTGAAAAAGCTCCCGGCACTCCGGCGCAGGGGGTCAGCAGCATCGTAAACCATCGAGCGCGCTCTTCTGACGCGCAGCACAGCCTTCCGAATCTCGGCGAGCGGCGAGCCATCCTCGACTTCTTTCGCAAGACTTGGGTACCGAACCGTGCCGGTCTCCGCGGGCGTCAGCGCAAAGACGACTTCACTCACGAGGAACTCACCGAGCCGGCGCTTAAAGAAACTGTCGCGATAGGCGAATCCACATTCCTCATTCGAGAAGACCCGGCGAGCCCCGGACTTCCGTTCGAAAGCGACCACCTGGGTAATCGTCTCCGCCACCTCTTGTCCATAAGCTCCGATATTTTGGATCGGACTCGCGCCGACAAGACCAGGAATGCCGGAGAGACATTCGACCCCAGCGAGTCCCGCGCTTACGCTCCATTGGACAAACTCGTCCCAGGGTTCGCCCGCTTTGACTCGGACGCTGCGTGTACCTTCTCGCGCGATTCCGCGGGTCGCGACCTGAAGCACCAAACCGCGCACGCCATCGTCCGGAACGATCGTATTCGAGCCGCCACCAAGCACCGCGAGCGGGAGCTCTTTTGCTTCCGCATAAGCGATGCCCTCAAGCAGCTCGGAATCGGTCCGCGCTTCGAGAAACGCATCCGCTGAGCCGCCGAGGCCCAGCGTCGTACGCGGCGCCAGAGGCTCGTCGACACGGACCTCGAGCGAAGCGCTCACGGAGAGAACTTACCGCTCTGGAAGACGTGTCCGAGGAGCTGGTCGACGCGCGCAAGCGCTTGCTGCGCAGGCTGCGTGCCAATCGCTTGAAGGGCCGCCTTGATCTCGTTGAGGGCCTTCAGATGGCTAAAGAGCTGGATATCGCTCATCGGACGGTCGCTGCTGAGCAGGTCGCGAATGCGGTTGATCTCCGCGATGAGCGAGTCGAGCCCGACATCGATCGCCCCCGAGCGGCGCGCTTCGGGGTGTTCTCGGTACCAAGCCTCAAGCACCGGCCCGACGACCCCTTCAAGGATCTCCGCCTGGTCGAGATTGTTCCAGGTATGGCGCAGGATGAAGAAGTCGCTCGGATCGGGCTGCGGTCTTCCATCCAGGAGCGCGCTCGCTGCGAAGAGTTTCAGCATCTTGATCGCGCGACGATCCGAGACGCTGACGCCTTCCGCACGGATCTGGAAAACGAGCCCTTTGTACGCGGCGAGGAACTCGTCCGAGAAACGCATTCGAGGCGCGAAATTCGCGTGAACCTGATGAAGCTCCTGGCTGTGAAGCACCGGCTGCATCGCCTGGTACTGACCGCTGATCTTCGAGACCTCATGATTGATGCCCTTGAGGAGCAGGTCATGGAAGTGATAGCTGTCGAGGTTTTCGCTTCGGACGCGCAGCAAGAATCGGTCGAAGACGGCCATCAAGTCTTCGTCATTCGGAATCTCATTCGAAGCCCCAAACGCACTGATCAGCGGCACCTTCACGACCTGACCACCGACGGTGTAGACGCGCTCATTCAACACGCTGAGGAGCGAGTTCAAAATCGCCGAGTTCGCCTTAAAGACTTCATCGAGGAAAACAATCTCCGCTTCAGGAAGCATCGATTCTGTGCGGCGCGTGTATTGACCGCCGCGGAAGGCTTGGATGTCGATCGGACCGAAGATCTCGTTCGGCTCTGTGAAACGCGTGAGTAGGTACTCGAAATACTGGGCCTGGATGAGCTTCGAGAAGAGCCGGATAAGAGCGGACTTCGCCGTACCGGGAGGTCCGATCAACACCATATGCTCCCCCGCGAGAGCGGCGATGAGCATAAGCCGAACCGTCTCGGATTTACCGAGAAAGGTCGACTCGAGTTGGTGGGCGACGTGCTGAAGTTTGGGGGCGATGGGGTTTTGCATGGATCGAAATCAGGGAGCGAAAACTAGAGGCGTCCGAGAACGCAGAAGACGGGAAAGATTATGACGCGAGCGAGAAATCCTGGGCGCGCTCAAAGAGAGAATTGGCGAACTGAAAAGCATCTTCCCCGGCATGATGTCGGAGAAACTGAGCCCGCTCAGCGACCCGTGAGAGGTCTGCGGCCTCAAGTGAAAAGCGATGTGCGAGGTGACCGCCGAGGCGGACATGCTCGTACGCCGCAGGAAGAACCGCAGCGTAAAGTTCTTCGTCGCCAACATCCGGCTCCGAAGGCGGCTGCGTTCCCGCTCGCTCATCGATGACCTCGAGCAGCTGGAGCTCGGCGACAAAAAGGAGCGCAACAAAAAGAAACTGCGGACCCGGATCGAGCGCGGAGAGTTTGCGAAGCGCAGCGCCCAGAGTCTTCCGGAGCGGACCGAGCCCCTGTTCGACGAGGGTCCGGACAAGACCCGCACGAACCCCGCCATCCGAAATCGCGCAGAGGAAGGCACGTCCAAACGCGGGCGTCAGCTCACGCTCGCCTGCAAGCACCCACTCACTGAAGGGAGAGCGCGAAATGAGCGCGTCGCAGAGCTTCGCGACTGGAACCTCGTCAACGCCCGCCATTAAGGTTTCAAAGCCCTTCAACGAATGCTGCTGCTTCACGAAGCGTACCGCAGGGAGCGCGGTCACGTTCGCGGGCGGCTTTCGCCCGTAGAAGCGATAGGTATAGGCCCAGTTCTTCACCACCGTGTCGCGACGTTGCCCTCCGAGAGCTCGCTCGATGGCGATATGCCGAGAAAGCACGGTCGCGCGAGATTGGGGTTGCGGAATCGCGGCGACCAGCCCTTCGACCTCTTTGGCGATCTTTGGCATCGCACCGCGCGCAAGAGCGCGGTCGAGCTTCGGATCGGTCAACATAAAAAGGTTATGAAGCGCCATCCACGTCGCGCTGAGACCGACATCCGGCACGAAGAGCGATTCCACCGGCGCGATTCGATTCATTTCGCGGAGAAGCGCGTCGTTCAGTGCGGCCGCGCGCACGGGATCGGAAGGGGTTCCATGCGAAAAGTGCTCGAGGAACGCCGCGCGGAGCGGTTTGTGCGTTCGCGCCTCTCCCCCGAGATGCAACGGACAGACGAAGTCATCCGCGAACCGTTCGAAGAGTGCGTGGACCTTACTCATACGTTCTCTCCGAAACGCGAGAGATCATCGGGCCGGGCTCTCACCCTTCGCCCTCCCCATCCGGCAGGCCCCACATGGGGAAACGCGTAGGAGAGTCGTAGGCGAGCAAAGGCAAATCCGCGGTTTCGATGCGGAGCGGTTCCGCCTGAACGCTCGAAGCCCGGCTCTCTCGAAGCGCACTTCGAGAAGCGGGGCCAAACGCCGATTCCGGAACCGCCGTCGGCACGGCACTCGCCCCCTGCGGGTGCGGGTGGAAAAAGATGTGCGCTCCCTGCACGGACACGAGCTCTTCGAGTACGCCCGGAGCCACCGCTGGGACGAGCTTAAGACCGGAGGGGATATAGATGCGATTGGCCACTTCGGAGAAGAATGTTCCGAGCGGGACGCCCTCAATGCCGGTTCGATCGAGCAGGTAGAAATAGTCTTCGGTTGCGGCGATCTGGAGCGAGGCAAGGACCCGCGGAGGAAGGGCATAAAGCATCCGTCCCAGCCAGTCGCTCTTGGCACGGGGCACCGCACTCGCGATCACCGCGCGCCACGGATCCGAGGAATACGTGAGCTTGAGCGGCAAACGCATCGCCCAGGTCTCGTCGCGACCGGCTCCCGTCGCCGCCAACGTCGGATCGTCGATACCGACCGATGTCCGCACGAGGGAACGAACGGGCGCAAACGGCGGAATCGGCGAAGCCACCAGAACTTCCCCGCTGCCGAGGAACAGATGGAGAGCGTCGTCGGGAAAAATCGATGCACAGGATTCGAGCGCGATTGGATGGCGATATCCACGCTCGACCGCAACGGTCTTTCCAAAGGGCTCAAAGACGTGAACCCCCGGGAGCGAAGCGAGAAGACGAGCAACGCGCGCCGGCGCTTCGCTGATATCGAAGAGATGCAAACGCCGCGGCTTATCGTCGAAGGCGCTGCTCGGGGGCCATTCGGCAAGCGCCGCACGTGCCTCGATCTGCCAGCGAAAAAGGTACGTCAGAATCGCTCCACCGATGCCGAGTTCAGCAGAGGCCCACAGCTTCGGCGGCGTCTCATCTTCGTCGACCGGCCGTCGATAGGGCTGAAGCTTAAACACCAGTTCACGGAACGCGATCTCGCGTTCGTACGCATAAGGCTGCTGAAACGTGTCGTGGTAGAGCACGACGTCACCGCGCGCGTCGAGAAGCTGGCGAACATCGTAACCGAGCGGCGAAACGCTATCGCGATACTTCACGAAGTGTCGCGACGTTCCGGTAAAGACCAAACCGCCTGCAAGCTTCGCTACGCCGGCGATGCGATCCATCCGGTACGACGACTCTGCCGTGAGCGTCAAAAGTAACTCTTTGGTATTCAGCGGCGTGCGGAGCTGCCGAATCGTCAGCGTCGGCAGAATCTCGTCGAGGCTCCCTTCGTCGCCGTAGGCGCGAAGGAAAGCGACCAGGCGGTCGAGACTCGGAAAGAGCACGGCTCCGAGCTGGCCAAGCACGACGCCGCGTGCGTCCGGGGAAACCCCGGGAGTTCGATATCGGGTCTGGTGGAGCGCAGCTCTCTCAAGCACGACCGCAAGGTACCCCTTTGTGAATCGTGAAATCCACCCGCTTGAGAAAAAACTGTCTCTTTCCCGACTTCTACGGGCGGACCGACCATTCGCGAAATCGGAACGGGCCCTCGCTCGGAATAGCGGGTCTTGCAGGACTCGTTGGAAATTTGCCGATGAAGATCTCGCTTGGCAGCTTCCCATCTATGCAACTTCGGGCCTTATTCTGCGCGCTCTTTCTCACGATGTGCACGGGCGCTCCCCAGCAGCAGGGTTCCGTCGCCCCGGTTGCGGAGGCGCAAGCCCCGTCGCAGGTCCCCCAGACACCCGCGGTCCCCGAGCGACGTTTTCACCCAAGGGAAGCTCAGCCAAGTGAGGCGATCCGATCCGTGCTCTCGGTCGAAGCGCCACGAGCACGCTTCGCGGCCGCGGAGGAAGCCCTACGTCGACTGGAACAGATCGGAACGACAAGCGGGTCCGAAGATGGAGCGAGTGAGGTAGCGAACGCGGAAGAGATCGGGGCGCTTCACTGGATCGCCGCCCGGGCCGCGGAAGCCGAAGAAGCATTTCGGCACGCGGAGACGCACTACGCGGCGCTGGCGAGCAGTGACCATCGACTCGCCCCGTTCGCTGCGCTTGAGCAGGCTGAGCTCGCGTTCGAGGAGCTACGTCAGGAAATCGAAGCGGCCGCACCTGCAGTCGAGCAGCCGGATGCAGAATCGGAGGCGTCGCAAGAAGACGCGGATGCATCACCCGCGGAAGAGAACACCCCCGCGCCTCGCGTGCTGACGCTGGTGGAGCCGCTTACGCGACATGCATTCTCTGGACAGACTTGGGCGCGCTCGATCTACGCGAGGGCACTTTTGCTGACCGGTGATTCCGAGCGCGCCATTCCCCTGCTTCGCACGATCGTCGCGGAGACCCCCGACAATATCGGCGCCGCAACAGCCGGCATGCCGCTCGCTGCACATCTCGCGCAATCCGAGGACGTCGCCGAACGCGAGGAAGCATTGGCACTCTATCGGCGCGTGTACACCCGCGCGCCGAAAGCTCGGGTCGCCAGCCGCGCGGAAAGCGCTGCGGAAGGAGTCCTCGAATCTCTCCCAGAGGAACGGCAGCGTATTTTGCGCGTTCTTCCGCTGGCCGATCAGCTCGCCCGCGCCCACGCGCTCTACGGCGCAATGGACCATAACGGCGCGGAGCGGGCATTTGCGAGCGCAGCGCGTCGAGCTCGACGGGACGATCCAAGACGATGCGAAGCGCGGCTGATGCAAGGAAAGGCGATCGTTCGCGTCCGCTCCGAACGGGCGCGCGGCGCAGAGGTCCTCCAGGAAGTCGTGCGGGAGTGTTCGGATCCGGACGTCCGCGCATGGGCCCGGTACAAAGCGGCGCGTGCGCTCACCCAGGTCGGCGAAAATGCGACCGCAATCCGGCTCTACGACGCAATCCTCGACGAGACACCCGCCCATCGGGTTGCCGACGATGCGCTCTATCGTTCCGCTCTCCTTCATGGCGGGGCAGGCCGCGACGCCAGAATGATCGAACGCCTTCGTGCCCTCCCCGAACGCTTTCCGGAGGGTGATATGGTGGGCGAAGGGCTCTTTCGGTTGGCGCTTCACCACCGAGAGGCTGGCAACCTCCAAGCAAGCCTTGAGGTACTCGAGGCGATGATCCGAGAAGATTCCCGCACGGATTGGGGAGAGACCCACGAAGACGTCCGCGGCCGCGCTCGCTATTGGCGCGCTCGCACGCTGGAGGGGCTCGGGGATGCCTCTGCCTCCAAGACTGGCTACCTCGACGTGCTTCAGCGCTGGCCACTCAGCTACTACGCGCAACAAGCGTTTGCCCGCCTTCGCGCGCTAAGCCCAGACGAAGCGAACGCGTATCTGCGGACCATTCGGGAGCCGGATCCGGCTTTGGTCGAGACCTCGCTACCCTGGCGAGATGAGATCGATGAGCCGTGGTTTCAAACTGGGCTCGCGTTCCTTCGTGTCGGCGAAAACGAGCGCGCGATGAAGGAGTTCCGCGAGGCAGGTGCGATCGGTGAAGGAGCTGACGACGATACCGTTTGGCTCATCGCCGCTTCGCTAACCGAGGCAGGGGCTCTTCCGGAGGTGACCCACCTGGTCCGTCGCCGGCTCGATGGATTCCGCGGCACGGCACCTCGTGGCAACGCTCGAAACCTCTGGAGAATCGCGTACCCGCGTGCGTATTCCCCGCTCATCGAGGAACAGGCCCAGGCGGCAGAAGTCCCCTCAGCGCTGATTCGAGGCATCGCCCGCGAGGAGAGCAGCTTTCAGACTCGCGCCGTTAGCTGGGCACACGCGTACGGGCTTACCCAGCTGATCGTACCGACGGCGCGACGCTTTGGGCGTGACCTGGGGCTTCGCGTCACCCCAGCGACACTAAAGCGACCAGAGGTGAATGTCGCGATCGGCGCCCGTTATATGCGCTACCTGCAAGATCACTTCGCGGACCGGCCCGCGCTTGTACCTTCGGCCTACAACGCCGGCGAGGCGCGCGTCGATCAATGGGTTCGCCAGCGCCGAGAGCTTCCACTGGACGAATTCGTCGAGCGCATCCCCTACGACGAAACGAGACGATACACGCGGCGAGTGCTGCAGTCGTGGTCCATCTACGCATGGCTCGATCAGCAGCGGCTCCCCGATTGGATGCCCACCTATGAGAGCCCACCAAGCGCCGATCCGGAATAGCGCTGAACGGACCCAGTCACCGAAAGATACGGGTGGTAAAAACTACCACTCCGAGCGAAATCACTTTCTGCTAGAACGCTCACCATGAAGCGTTCTGTTCTGAGTCTTTCTGTTCTGCTCTCCGCCTGCGGGTCCTCCGCGCCGGAGACCCCCATTCCAGCAACCGTCGAAAGTGTCGGTGAGGAAGTCGTGGAAGCCGTGCCCACGAGCGCCGCCGCGGCGTATCTCGCGACCCTTCCTGAAGCGAACCTTCAGGAGCGAGGCGAGGAGACGCTTCGCGCCACCCCGAACGGAATCATGATGCTCACCGGGCTGATGGTCTCCGCCGATATCACCCGAATCCTCATGGAGGGAGAGAGCAGCTGCCCGGCGCTCACGCTCGATGGCAATGCGTTCTCGATCGAAGGTGGCGGCTGTGTCGATGACCAAGGAAAGACCTGGTCGGGGAGCGTGCGCGGCACATTTGAGCGCCGCGCCGGCGTGCCCATCCCGGACGGCACTCCCGAAGAAGAGATCACGCGTGAAATGCGCCGCGCGTCCCGCGACAGCATTCGCATCCAGGAAGCGAACTTCGAAGCCTGGGGCAACGCCGGAACCGTAAGCTGCCCCGATGGCGAGCAGCCGTCGAGCTGGACCGCCACCGGCTCGCTTCGCGTCGAAGGCGACACCGTATCGCTCGATCTTCTTCGCGAGGCCGAAGGGCAGCAGACCAGCCGAGGCGGGTGTGAACCCGCACGAAATGTCGCGGCGATCTACACAGCGACCATGACAACCGCCGGCTCCCGTAAGGAAGAGCGTGGCGAAGGGGATATCGGAAGCTCCAGCGCAGGTCGCTTTCACGTCGCGACGGACCGCGTCCGCGATCGATCGGTTTGCGACAGCGAACCCCTCTCTGGCACGCAGGTCGTGACCGCGGGCGATCACACCGCGTCACTCGCCTACGATGGCGCAACCAACTGTGACGGCGCCCTCGATTGGTCCCTCGACGGTCAGCGCGTTGGCCCTGTCGAAGTCGTTTGCAGCGCCGGAAAGGGATCGCCCATGGGCGCGTGGATCTTCGGTCTCGCGATCGCGTTCTTGATGCGGCGGCGTAAGTAAAATTATGAAGCGCGACTCGGACCTCGCTCGAGGCGAGATTGAGGCGGCCCTCCTGAACGTTCAGGGAGTCCACCTCTTCCGAGTCCGGACGTATCGGCAAAAGACGCTGAAGTCGATCGCGGGCGGCGCGCTCGACTTCGTCGCGGATGAAATCATCGGGGGAGAACCCGTATCGGGGGAAAGAAGCGGGCGGCCGGGGGAGCCAGGCTGGATGGTCGAGGCGTTCGGCGAAGGCGGCCAGTTTCTCGGCCATCATGCCCTCTTCCCTGTCGAGCCCGATCTTCCAGAGGCGATGATGCCCGCCGTGATTCGTGCCGCGGTTCGCAATCGCGCGCATCTCGAGGTCCACGTCGCCACGGATCTCCGCGAACGCCGTGAGGGAAATTCATGGGAGCGTTCGCAGGGATACCGCGACCCTGGCCGAAGCGATGTTTCGGCGCATCTGCCTGCCCTGCAGGAGAGCGGCTTCGCGATCGACGATACGCAGCGCTCGATCGCCTTCGAACAAAGCCAGGCACCCGTGCTGTGGATGGGCCTGTTCTATTTCCCACTGCTCCTCCTCGGCTGGCCCATCACCTTGCTCGCAATGCTCTTCCGCGAGAGCCGGGAGGTCTTGCTCGGCATCGGGCGCAGTATCGTTGTTGGGCATCGCTATCAATGGAGCGCGCGGATCCAGGGGAATGTCTTGCGGATTGACGAGCGTGAAAGCGGACAGACACCACAACAGGGCGAGGCACAGCTCCACGGCGCATACGTGCTCGGATGGGATTCGGGATTTGCGCCCCACGAACGGCACCCAAAGCTTGTCATCGCTGGAGCCCACGAAGGGGTTTCCCTCAACGCCCCGCGCAAGCACGCACGGGAAATCGCGCACCTTATCGAACGTTGGGCAAGCCAACTCTAAGAACCTCGTGAGTACCGAAAACAGCACTGAAAAGAGCAAAGAGCATACGACGACCCGAATTCTCGACGAAGCCAGCGCGCTGCTCGACGAAGTGGGGATCGGCGGCTTTCGCTTTCGAGATCTTGCCGAGCGCTGCGACCTCTCGCCAGGAACGCTGACGTACTACTTTCCTTCGAAAGAGAAACTCTTCGAATCGCTCGTCACCCGCGTCGTCGATGCTTCGTGGAAACTCTGGTCCGAGCTCTCCCGCGATCTCAACGAACAAGCGCTTCCTACCATCGCCACCGAGTTCTATCGACTCTGCCTTCAGTATCGGCCCGGCGTTCGCCTGATCATGCACTACTCCTCAAGAGACGGCGAAGTCTGGAGCGTCCCCGCGAGCGCCGTCCTGAAGCCGCTCTTCGAGCGGGTCGAAAAGAAGATCGGCAAAGAACACCGACTCGCGGCCCACGCGACGATCACGCAAGCGATCACGTATGCCGTGTACTCGGAAAAGCAGCTCAGAGATATCGCAGGAGAGACAGTCTTGCCGATGGATGCCGTTCATCGGCTCGTCGAAGAGCACCTGATCCGCATCGCGCAGAGCTCGCTTCCAGCCGCATAAACCTCGGGCAGAGCCACCAGAGAAACTCCCGTACCCCGTACGAGGCCCACGATTGAGGCTTTGCCTTGGAGAGGAAACCTTGGGGCCATGAAGAAAAATTCAATCTTTCTGATCTTGTTCGCACTTGCCTGTGGCTGTGCCGAGCAAGTCCACGAATCTAGCGCTGGGCTATCTCGTTCGGAGCCCCCAGCGGAAGCAGAACCGGGTTCCGCTAATGAAATCTGGCCCTCACTCGAGCCAACCCTGGGCGACGGTCCCCCATACTGCGACGCTGTCGAGACCAGCATGTTCGAGCATTACGATGACTACGGTCTCGGCACGCTCAGCGATCCGTTTGAGATCTACAACGCCGAGCAGCTTTTCGATCTCGCGAACTCCTCGGCAGCATGGGACCAGCACTTTGTCCAATGCGGAGATATCGATCTCGACGGCTTCTACGAAACACATGAGGATTTTCATATCGCCACAGAAGACCTCCCCTTTTCGGGCTCCTACAATGGTCGCGACCACGCGATCGCTCACTTTCAAGGGGGTGGCGGAAACGGCCTTTTCATTCGACTCACCGGGAAAGTCGAACGCCTGAGGCTCGAGTGGCCACGTATCCAAGGAATCGCGACGTGGTCGGGACCGCTCGCAAATATCGCGACCGATGGAGCAAAAGTATATCGCGTCGACGTTCTCGGCGGTGTGATGTTTCGACCCGAATGGTTCGGCTTTTGCCGGTGGGGTGGTCTCATTGGCCTGCTAAGGAACAGTTCGATCGTTCGCTCCAGCACGGTTTGGGGAACCACAATCGAGATCGAATCCGATAGTGAATCCATCGCCGCTGGCGGGCTGATCGGAGAAATGAACAGCGGCAGTTCTCTTCTTCACTCCTCGGTGGAGATGGTGAAGATTCGGGCGACTCGACCCGCCGGCGCAATCTCACACATTCAAGCTGGCGGTGGGCCAGGAGTGAATCATGTCCGTGACGTACACGTGCGTGATACCCGTCTTGAGGGGCAAGCATCCGGAGGATTCGTCATGAACTTTGTGAAGGGTCTGATCGAAGAAAGCTCCGTGCTCAATACAGAAATCCGCTCAAGAGGCTTTCTAGTCGGTGGCTTCGCAGGTCACACGCGTGAGCAGTCTCAGATTCACGATTGCTTCACGAACGCATCGATCGAAATTCCTTTCACCGATGTCGTGACCGTCGCAGGAGGTTTCGTCGGTTCAAGTAAGGGACTGATCACGGAATCGCAATCGCACGGAGCGGTGAACGTGGCCGTAGGGTCTACGGCCCGCGCCGGTGGCTTCGTCGGTCATTTGGATGGTGGCGCCATCGAAGATTC
>JAHDCI010000030.1:0-11489 GCA_020629955.1 Myxococcota bacterium
CCGGGAGGATACGAAAGATCGGCCTTCCGACTCAACGAGCTTTTCGGAATTGGCGAAGTTTTCTTGCAGCTTTCTTGCCAATCGCGGCGTTTTCGCGAGTTCGGAGACCTTCGGAAACCCGAAAATTGGCGGATCTGAGCTCAATGGACCGCGAATTGGGTCCCCAATGAAGCCGTTTTTAGAAGAGCCCGATTGAAAAATGAAAGGAGCCGAACGGTTCGTTTAGAGCGCTTCGACGGTTCAGCGGGATTCCATAATCCAGCGCAAGCGGACCGATCGGCGTCGAGAAACGAAGGCCCACCCCTGCGGTTGGGCGAAGCGAAAGGGGATCGAGTTGCCCGGTCTCACGCCAGAGATTGCCGAAATCGAAGAACACTCCTCCGCGCAAATCTCCGATTAGCGGAAAACGAAGTTCGGTACGCAGGAGCAAATAGGTATCGCCGCCCTGGACCAACCCATCCGGAGTGAGGTCTGGATTTGCGAGAAGCTCGTCGGCGAGGTCTTGGGGTATGAGCGCGTCTTGCAGAAAGCCTCGTATCGAGTTTACCCCGCCCAGGAAGAACTGTCGGTTTGGGTAGGTAACCGATTGTTCGCTGAGATGGATCATCCGCCCAAACTTGCCTTGAAAGGCCCAGACCCAGTCATCGTGTTCGCCGAGGGGTAGATATGCGCTCGCGCCAAGTTCGACGCTCAAGTGGTTTGAAAAGAACGACTCACCGTCGATCTCTTCCGTTGCGATGGTTCGCGCCCATTCGACCTCCGCGCGAAAGAGATATCCTCGCGATGGATCGAAGGGGTTATCGCGCGCATCCACCGTAAACTGGACCCCAGTTGCACCGATCGAAGACCGCCCCTCCGGGACGCGAAGAAGGTTTCTCAGACGAACATCACTCGCGGTATCGCGCAGAAGCTGCTGGTAACTCTCACCACCGAGGACGTCGACATCGTTGCTCTCGAAACTCCCCCGGAAGCCGACCGTCACGGAGCGAAGCGCACGCCACGTGAAGGTCAGGTCGGCGCCGTTTTTGGTGAGGCCGAAGTTCCGCTCGTTTTCGCGCTGATGCGAGAACGAAAGCGTCGCTCGGAGGTTGGGTAGGCCGATATAGGGGAGGCTGAGACTTACGCTGACGACCCGCTCGATCTGGTCGAATATCGGAAGCTCGAGGAATCGATCTCGGAGCGTCTCCTGAAGGAAGAACACTTGGTAGCCCGCGCGCGCAGAGAGGGTCAGCGCGATCCCTCGCCCAAAAAGGTTACGATGGCCGTATTCGAGCCGCCCGCGTACGCCCTGACCGGTCGAGACGCCGGCGCCGCCGGTGAAGTACTGACGACGGCGTTCAGCGACGGTGATGATGACATCCTTCACCTGCTCCGCGAGTTCCGGGTCTCGCGGCGCCACGTTGACGGCTCCGAATACCCCAAGTTCCATCAACCGCTCGCGGGTCTCCCGGAGTCGGGAAGGGCGAAGGAGGTCGCCCGACTCGAAGGCGAGCATATTGGCCATCAGAGATTCGCTGGTGAACTCCGCGCCCTCGAAGACGATTTCACCGACGCGCACGGGGAAACGCTCCTGAATCTGAATTCGAACCTGCGCTCGGGTTCCGCTGGCGCTGAAGCGTGCGCTCGAGTGAACCTCGGCGAAGTAGTATCCCTCTTCTTGGTACCTCTCCTTTAGAGCGCGCTCCGCTTGTTCAAGGGCCAGATAAGAAAAGGGCTGGTCGCGTTCAAGACCAAGAGCGTTGATCACCGCGTTTTGTGTAAGCGCGGCATTGCCGCTGATCTCGACATCAAAGACGCGAGCGCGGGGCCCCTCGACGATCGGCATGACCACGACCGCGCGACCGTCGAGCAACATGCGAAGCTCGGGCTCGCCGACATCTGCAGCGAGGAAACCATCGGCGAGGTAGAGTTCGAGAATGTGCTGCCGCGCATCCGAATACGCAGGGGGATACCAGACTGAGAGAGGGTCGCTCGAAGGCGGCGGAGGAAGCTCGCGAGCGTCTGGTCGTCGTGACACCAGTCGGTCGGCGACGTCGTTGTCCACGCTTCCGAGGAGGCCATCGAGGCTCATCTCCGCTTCCACAAAGGTCGCGATCTGATCGTCGATGTATCCGGAGGAGAAGTGTTCGAGCCCGGGGTACGAACGGCCAACGACTCGCAGCTGTTCGCCAGGGCGAAACGAAACGTCGAGAAAAGCCTGGGCTTCGCCTGGGGTCGCGTCGGGCACCGCGGTGCGCCGAACTTGAGCTTCCGCGCCGACGTAACCACGCCGCCTTAGAAGGTCGACAAGGCGTTCCCCCATCTCTCTTCGAACAAGCGGCGTTAAACGTGCGTTCCCAACGCCGAGCGCATCGAGGACTTGCTGCCGCGTCAGCGGATAGGGTTCCGTGATCCGTACTTGAAAGCGTGGCCCGAGATTCGGACGAACACGCAGAAGCACCCCCGCTCGCCGGCGTTCGACTTCGACATCACCGATCTCGGCCTCAAACCAGCCCAGCGTCCGAAGGCTCTCGGCAGCGTTGCTGAACGCCTCCGCGACAGGTGCTGGTGCATAGACCTCCTCAAGGGTCAGCGCGTCTCGAAAGTAACGCGCAGCCTCTGGGTCGAGCCCTTCGATTGAGACTCCGAGAAGACGGGTCGGTTCGCCCTCTTGGATGCGAATCTCGAGCCGCCGATCCCCTTCGGTCTCTCCAGGAATGTACTCCGCTTGAACGTCGACCTCTTCGAAGCCGCGCTCGGAGTAGAGCCGTTTGATCGCGAGCTGAACATGTGCCGCGGATAGATCTCGGAGTTCGTCTCCAGGTTCGTCCGAGACGACTCGCTGAAGCTCAACGTTCGAAATCTCCCCATTTCCCACGAAGGAGATTTCTCGGAGAACCAGCCGCGTCCGTAGGCGGACCTGCAGCGATGCGGTATCGCGCTCGATCGGAACGAGTTCGAACTGAACATCTGCAAATCGGCCGTTCCCAAGGAGCTCTGTGAGAAGAGCGCGAAGATTGGAGCGGGTCGCTCGCTGGCCAACGATAGACTGTAGGAGCGCGGGTCGTTCGGCCGTGTCCCCGGCCCAGGCGACCTCCACCCGTTCGATTCGGGGCGCGAAGAACACCGGGTCTTCGAGCGCCGATTCGGTGGTCGACTCGTCTCGTTCGAGTGATTCGGTCGGAGGCTGTGCGGAAGACGTGCGGCTCCCTAGCAGCGTCGTCGCGAAGCTGAGGAGAAGGACCAAACGGTGTGCCGAAACACGCACCTGCGTGTCTTGTCACATCCACTGGCGAAACGACAGTCAAGCCTTCTGGAGACACATCGCGAAACGTGGAAATGGCTCGATGGTTAGGCGCTCAGCGAAGCGTGGTCGAGTACCCGGCGATCGCCGCAACCGCGCTCAAAAGGCCAAAGCCAGCAGCCCAGACAAGCCCGCGCACCCACGCGCGCGACGTGATCGGGACTGGATTCTTCGTTTTCTTCTTGAGCGCTTCCGCTCGCTCCGCTGCCGAAATTTCGACGGAGACGCTCTTGGCGGGCTCCTGCTCTGCGTTTCGCCCGGCGACAGTGAACTGGAGCGCTTTGGGGTCGAGCGCTTCAAACGCCTCGAGCATGGCCCCTGCGTCCTCGAAGCGATCGGCGGGTTCCTTCTCGAGGGCCCGCTCGATCCATTTTTCGAGTTCGGAGTGCAACCTCACTTCTGGCATCGCAGAGAGCGCCGGCGGTCGCTCGAAGAGGTGTGCCCGCAACATGTCGCGCCGGCGCTTATGCTCGAACGGGCGTCTTCCCGAGATGAGCTCGAACATTAAGATTCCCAGTGAGTAGACGTCGGCACTCGGCCCGATCGAGATTCCGGAGACTTGTTCCGGCGCCATATACGCCGGGGTTCCGACGATCCGGCCGCGACGCGTGAGCGTTTGATCCTCTCCGAACTCGTCGAGGGAGAGGAGCTTGGCGAGACCAAAGTCCGCGACGACGACCCGGGGGAGTTCATCTTCCGAATTTTCGAGCAGGATATTTGTCGGCTTAATATCTCGGTGAATAACCCCATATTCGTGAGCATGGGCGGCCGCAGACATCACAGCGCGCATCACGTGAACACAGAACGCGGCCGCGGGGGCCTTGCTCCGAATCTCTGCGCTAAGAGGGTCTCCCTCCACATATTCCATTGCAATATAGGCAAACTGACCTTCGATGGACGCCCCTTTGATTGCTACTACGTTTGGGTGAGAAAGCTTCGATAGAACGGCTGCTTCACGTTTGAAGCGTTGTTCGATCAGGGGCTCGTTCGTTAGCCCCGGGGAAAGCACTTTGACCGCGAGGGGTAGGTTTTCGCGCTCACCATAAAAGACGATACCAGTTGCGCCTTCGCCGAGTTTTCGAATGAGTCGAATGCCATCGAGCTCGCTTCCGATAGAGGGTTTCACTGCGTACTTTCTGGTCGAAGAAAAGGCATGGCAAAAATTAGCTCTGAAACGTCATAAATTGCAATCCGCGCTGGCGTCGACGCCAGGATTTGGGCGATGCTTCTCCCAGGGCAAGGAGGAGCTGGGCTTGAGTTCGGGGTGGAACGAAAACAGAACTCGCAGAGGTGCGGGCGATTGCCTGCCCGGCGCGCGATGCCCTGAGGGGAGGTTCGGTTGAGTAGCATGCCCAAAGGGGTCGAGAGGCTCGTCGTGGAAGGACGTTTTCGCGAGGCCGCCGCGTTGCTCTTGGAGCGGGGCGAAATCGAGCATGCTGCAGAGCTCCTGATCAAAAGCGGGGACCACGAATCTGCCGGGGAGGTTTTCGCGAGCGGGGTGGCATCGCTCGACGAAATGACCCGCGCGGAACGGAAGCTCGCTCGGAAAGCAGCGGTTTGCTTTTCGAGGGCGCGCAAGACGAGGAAAGCCGTTGAGTACTTTCTGGCGGTTGGCGATACGGAACGTGCAGCGTCCCTTCTGGAGCGATCCGGCGACAAGATTTCTGCCGCGAAGCTTCGGAATCGCGACCTCGACGATCGGCAGCGGGTTCGGCGCACATCCGCTGCGAATGTGCGAGCCGTCTCGCTCGAAAAGGCAGGGAAGCTCGACTCGGCACTCGCTTGCTATATGGACGCTGGAGATTTTGTGCAGGCCGCGCGAGTGCAGTACGAGATGGGCCAGTACGCCGAAGCGGGAAAGCTCTTCGTCGAGTCTGGGATGTACTACCAAGCGGCGCAGTCGTGGACACGTGCGCGCGATTACGATTCCGCTCTCCGAGCGTATATGCACGTCACGCCGAATGACCCGAAGTATCGTAAGGCTTGCACCACCGCGATCGAAATCGCTTCCCGAGATGGAAGCATCGACGGGCACCTCATTCGATTCGCCGAGTCGTATGTTCGTAGCGGTCCTCAGGCGCAGGACGAGTTGCGCTCGTTCTCGCTGCTGGGCGTCGCGTTTGAGCGTGCGCAAAAGCCGAATGTCGCGCTCTCGCTCTTCGAAGCCGTTCTGAGGTTCGACCCTGCATTTCCAGGGATTGCGGGCCGTGTCTCGAAACTGCGGGATGGACCGAAGCAGAAGTCGAAGTCCGGGCGAGAAATTTCGATCACGGCGGCGGACCTTTCGGAACTTGGGCGCCAAGCGGTCTCGGAATCGGGAACAATGTCCGCCCCTGGGGTAGGTCCTCGAGGCCCTTCCCATTCTGTCGACGGTCCTTCCCCAGACTCCCAGGAGCACCCGATTCCCCCGGCGGAACCGGATGGTTCCGCGCCGGACGTACGCCCCGGCGTGCTCATCAATGGTCGATACCGAATCGAGGCGGAAGTTGGCAGAGGGGGCATGGGTGCCGTGTACCGCGCTCACGACGTCGAACTGGAAGAGGATGTCGCACTGAAGTTCATCGAAACGGGCGGTTCCGACGCACCCATCGAGCGCTTTAAGCAGGAGCTCAGCCTTTCTCGGCGACTGCGCCACCACAATATTGTTCAGGTCTTCGACCTCGGTGTTTGGGGCCGCCATCGCTTCATCAGCATGGAGTTTCTCGCGGGGGAAGATATGGGGGATACGCTCCAGCGCGGCATCCCTTTCGATCGCGCATACGACTGGCTCGCACAAGCCTGCGCGGGACTTGCCGCGGCTCACAAACGCAATGTCGTCCATCGCGACGTGAAGCCCGAGAATCTCTTCGTGACAGAAGCTGGCATCGTGAAGGTGATGGATTTTGGCATCGCAAAGAAGATGAGCGCCGGCGGGAAAAAGCTCACGAAGAGCGGCACCGTCGCGGGGACTCCCGATTATATCGCCCCCGAACAAGTGAGGAACTTCGCCGAAGTGGATCCGAAAGCGGACGTTTACTCCATGGGGTGCATTGCGTATCAGGTCTTCACAGGGAGCGTTCCATTCGAGACGGAGGAGGTCTACCAACTCCTCTACCAACACGTGAACGACTATCCGCCGCCTCCGAACGAGAAGAATCCTGAAGTTCCCGGCGAACTCTCAGATTTCATCATGCAAATGATGCGAAAGTCGCCGGAGGAACGTCCCAATATGCAGGACGCCTCGGGGTTCTTTCGCCGAAAGTTCGAAGATATCGAGCGCGCCCGAAAGCTCTTTCAGGGACCGCTCGTCTAGGGCCTGTCGCTATAGTCGGCGTTATCAGAGCGTCGATGGTTGGATTCACGGAGTTTTAGAAGTGAGGAGGAAGAGCGGTGCTCTTTCGACGAGCCTCGGAAAGTTCTGTGATTTCAAGGGCACGGAAGAGGGCCCTGCGAGCGATTTGATCCGCCTTCTTTGCGGAGGCGCCTTCGATCAACTGCGGGGCGAGTACTGACAGATCAGCTCGTAAAGTCGCTTGGCCTCCGCGCCTGCGTCATGCCGGCTGCGAACCGCTTCACGACCTTTCCTGCCCATCGTCGCGAGAGTTTCCCCAGCAGCTTCAAGAACCGTCTGCATTGCATCTGCAAGCGGCTCCGAAGCGCCGGCCGGGACCAAATAGCCGCACTCATGCGTCACGAGCTCAGGGATGCCGCTAACATGGGTCGCGATCGCTGGGCGTCCCATCGCAAAGGCTTCCATGAGTACGACCGGGAGTCCTTCCATGAACGAGGGGAGAACGAGCGCACGTGCTCTGTCGATCGCGGCTCTGACCGCGGCTCCGTCTCCCCATCCGGCGAAGATGACACTCTCCTCGAGGCCGTACTTCCGAACATCGCTTTCAAGCCGCTCTCGAAGATGACCGTCGCCGACTAGCTCCAGCTCAAACTCGACACCTCGCTCCTTGAGAATTCGGCACGCGCTGAGCATCACAAGATGTCCCTTTTCTTCCGAGAGCCGCGCGACACAAACGAGACGAGGGGTTTCTGGAATCGGCGTGATCTCTTCGGCGAAGAACTGATCGTCTGCCCCGCAGCGAACGACGTGGATCTTTTCCCAATGCTCAAAATCGCTCCACCGGCAGAGCTGGCTCTTTCCGTACTCGGAGACCGCGACCACAAACGCCGCCCTCGCGACCTTTTGGCCAATGCCAATGAACGGGGGGAAATCGAAGGTTTCCGTGCCATGCGCAGTGAACGAGTAGGGCGGCCCGCCGAGCGCGTGGCACAGCATCGCAACGGCGGCGGGGTTGGTTCCGAAGTGCGCGTGAACGTGCTCGACGCCTTCTTCACGACACCATTTGGCGAGCGCGGCAGCTTCTGCGAGGTAGGCGAAGTGGCGAACCAGCCCTCGATCGGATCCAATCCCAAGGGAGAATGTCTGCGCGAGCGCCTTTCGAAACGCCGCAGGTCGCAATAGCGACGCTCCCGCTCCCTTGGCGAGTTCGCTCTTGTCGCCGTCCAAAAGGACCCGGGTGAGAGACTTTTCCCGAATGTCGTCATCATCGACGAGCGGTTCGTGAACCTCTCGGATCGAAACCCGCAAAACGGGTTCCCCGGCCAGTGCTTCGACGGCGAGAAGCTCACGACGGATGAAGCTATGGCTGATCTTCGGGTACTGATTCACGAGGTAAGCGAGCTTCATGCGGGGATTGCACACGTTCCCGCGTGGTTTCGCAAGCGCAGCGTGACTCCGAGCGGGACCGCGAATCTCCGAATCCCGTTGAACGCGCGCTTCTGCGTGGGCATAACGTTCGTCTATGATTCGAAAGCTCCTATTTTGTATTTCGGTTTTTGCGCTGATCGGTTGCCACGATACCTCCACTGCGATCGTATCGGATGCACATGGCCTTGCGGCGGGTGCACCGGTTCAGGCTTCTGGCGTGCGCGTGGGGCAGGTCGACAGCGTGCAACTCGTCTCGGAAGGGGCACGGATCACCTTCTCCGTGGAAGGCGACGCGATCGCGGATGACGCGGTGGTGTGTGCCTCGGCCGATCCGAGTGGCCTCGAGCTACGCACGGGGGAGGAGCTTGGCGCGCCGCTTTCCGGCGAGTCTCCGCTCCCTGAGTGTCCGGCGAGTGCCGAGGAATCGATCCGGGAAGGGATTGGGGTGCTTCAAGAGATTCTTGGCGCTGGCGATGCGATCGGCGACGCGGTTCGAGACGGCGTCCGCGAGAACGTTCGGGAGGCCGCACGCGAGGCGGGGGCGGCTCTTCGGGAGTCCGCGCAGGGCTTTGTCGAAGGCGCCACCGCTGGAGAAATCCGTGAGACCGGCCGGGATATTGGACGCGCGACGATGGACTTCGCGGACGGGCTTGCCGAAGGGGCGATGGAAGGCTCTCAGGCGGCCCCATGAAGCGCGTCGCGATTATCGGAGCGAGTGGATACACGGGCGCCGAGCTCGTGCGCCTGGTGTATTCGCATCCTCACCTGGAGCTTGGCCCGCTCATTGGGAACTCCAAGGCCGGACGACCCGTCGGTGAAGTGCTTCCAAATCTCATGGGCCGAGTTGGAGGAGAAATCCAAGCGTTCGATGCGGACCAGGTCGCAGCGGATTGCGAACTCGCGTTTTGTGCGCTGCCGCATGGCGCGAGCGCAGGCGTGGTCTCCGAACTCCGAGATCGCGGACGGATCGTCCTCGACCTATCCGCGGATTTCCGTCTCACGTCACGCGAGGTCTACGCTCAGTGGTACGGCGAGCACCAAGCCCCGGAGCGCTTTGGTGAAGCAGCCTACGGCCTTGTCGAATGGAATCGAGAGTCGCTCCGAAATGCGGATCTCATCGCCGTCCCGGGCTGTTACCCAACCTCGGCGGTTCTTGCCCTGGCTCCGATTCTGGAGGCGGGCATGATCGAAGCAGAGGGGATCGTCGTTGATGCAAAGAGCGGTGTAAGCGGCGCTGGCCGAAAGCCCGGTGCCCACGCCCATTTCTCCGAAGTAAGTGAGGGCTTTCGCGCGTACAAAGCCGCGGGGCAGCATCGGCATACACCGGAAATTGAACAATCGTTGAGCCTCATTTCCGGGGCGGACGTGCGCGTTCTCTTTACTCCCCATCTTCTTCCGATGACACGCGGAATCCTGTCCACCTGCTACGCACGATTGAAGAATGACGCGACCGCCGAAGAGATGACCGCGGTGGCGAGGGCAAAGTATCAAAACTCGCCCAGCGTGATCGTTCTTGATGCCGGCGCCCATCCTTCGACTCAGTGGGTTCGGAGAAGCAATCACGCGATGGTCGCGTATCACGACGACCCGTGGACCGGGCGAGCGATCGCATTCGGGGCAATTGACAACCTTCTGAAAGGTGCCGCCGGTCAGGCGATTCAGTGCGCGAATATTCGTCTAGGGTTCGAAGAGAACGCTGGCATCGATGCTCTCGCGGCGTGGCCATAGTGACCTGGGTGGCTAGCTAGATTATGCGCTTTTTACACATGAGCGATATCCATCTGGAGGATGGATTCTTCGGATCGAGCGTTCGTTCCTTTGCGAACAAGCGCTTTGTCGGCTGGGCCAATCTCAGTTTGCGACGGAGGCCTCTCTACGCCGATGCCGTTTCTCGGCTCGAGGCGCTTCGTACGTTTGCCGAGGAGCTCGAGGTCGATGCCATCCTCTGTACCGGGGACCTCACCGCCCTCGGTACGCCGCGCGAACATGCGTTCGCTCGGAAGCATCTGCGTCCGTTCGAGCGATGGCCGCTTGTGATTGTCCCCGGCAATCACGATGTGTATCTCGAGGACGCCCTCCGTTCCTTCGCGGAGACTTTTGGTGAGCTCCTTACGTCGGATGTCGACGATGTGGCGACCGACGGCGTGTACCCGCTCGTTCGCTTTTTGAGCGACGATGTTGCGGCCATCTGCGTCAATAGCGCACGTCCGAATCCGAGCATTCGGGTTTCCTCTGGCCGGATTCCAGAGGCGCAGCTCGAGGGACTGAAGCGGATCATTGCGATGCCTGAGCTGCAAAAGCGCTTCGTTTTCGTCATGACGCACTACGCTCCGCGTCTAAAGTCGGGCGAGCCAGATCACCCGCATCACGGACTCGAGAACGCGGAGGATTTTCTTGCCGCGTGCGCAGGGATTCAGCGTGGCGCCATCTTGCACGGTCACGTCCACCACAACTACCGAGTCGACGGTTTCGGTTCGCCGCTGCCGTTATTTTGCGCCGGTTCCACAACGATGAAGCGCCGGGAAGGTCTCTGGGTATTCGACGTCGACGGGCGCTCCGCGTCGGCCGCGCCGGGGCACTTCGCGGACGGGCGCTATTTCCTCCGGGAGCAAGAACGGGCCCCGGTCCATTCGACCGGTTCACCCCCTCCAGGATAATGCGAAAATAGGAGAACGTTCGGATGACAAAAACGGCTATTTGCACCGCTCTGGGCCTCATGCTGCTGGCCTGCGGCCCTGAAGCACAGACGACCGGAGCGAGCGGAAGTACACGAACGGAGGGGCATATCAGCGGAATGTCATCATGGATGGTTGAGAGTTCCTCGTCGTATTCCGCGATGTCGTCCGCATCCGCATCCGCAATGTGGGAATATCAGATCACTCAGATGGGGCGGGTCACGGAGCGCCGCGAGGGCGGCTCTTCAAGTGAATCAATGTCGGCCTCGAGCGGCATGCAGGCTTCGGAGACCCACGGAGAGTCAGAGCATCATGCGGAGGGGCAGGGCGAAACGGCCTCTTCCGCAACGGAGCAGAGCACGAACTGAGCGTGGGTGTCGCAGGCCAGGGGCTCCGCATCGTCTGGGGGCAGAGCTACGTGCCCCGTGGATCCGGCAGCGTGGGAAGGGGCACCGGTCTCGGCGCGTAGACAAAGCGTGCAAGAGCAACACGACGATCCGTTTTGGGCGCCCCCGGCAAAATGGGATATGCGCCCTTCGACACTCGCCAAGCTTTTTATGTTCTTTTGGGTGGTTCGCTGGGGCGTTGTCTTCGCGCTCGGCCCCGTTTTAACGCTCGGAGCATCCGCTCACGGAGCGGAAGGGCTTTTCGAATATCTGCTGGTTGATGTGTGTTCATTCTGCATGGTCGGCGGTGGCGCCTGCATGGCCCTCATGCTCGGACGTCTTCCGTTTTCGACTGTCGCGTGCGCAATCGTCTTTGCTCTTCCCTTTGCCCTTGGCGGCGCGCTCACCGAATTTTGTGGAGGCAAACATCTCTCATTCGTTTTTGC
>JAHDCI010000030.1:11589-17685 GCA_020629955.1 Myxococcota bacterium
TTGGCTTCGCCCTCCTTCTTGCGTTCGCTTGCGGTGACGACGATGAAACACCCGTCGACGCTTCGGCAGACACAACCTCCGATGTCGCTTCCGACGCTCAGGAAGATGCTCGCCAGGATGGAGGAGATGGCAGTGAAGAGGTTCCTCTCTATGCGGAAATCTCCTGCGAGGAAGTGACCGGAGAAGCCGCGGAAGGGATGCGCTGCGGCTATATTCGGGTGAATCAAAACCGAGTCACTGGAGAAGGGCGGCCATTGCAGCTCTTTTTCGTTCGGCCTGCTGAGCGTGCTGCCGGAGACACATCGCCGCCAGTCGTTGTGCTCGCTGGAGGACCGGGTTCGAGCCATGGTGGGTTCGCGGCACGACAGCGCTTGCCTGTCGAGATCAGCGAAGCGCTCGGTCGAGAGGTGATCTATGTCGACCAGCGAGGTGTTCCGCTCTCGCAGCCAGACACACTTTGCCCAGAGCTGGACGAAGCGGATGACTTCGCAGAGGAGTTCGCTGCGTTCGCGGCCTGCAACGCGCGTTTCGAAGCGGAGGATATCGATATCCATGCGTTTAATACGATTGAAAATGCAGCGGATATTGCGGCGATTCCCACTGCGCTCGGCGTTGAACAAGTCGACCTGATCGCGGGCTCTTATGCGACACGGCTCGCGCTTAAGGTGCTCGAGCGACATCCTGATTCTGTTCGCGCAGCCATCCTCGGCGGCGTTGATGTGCCTGGGGCACCCGAGGCAAATCCGGGCAATGCCGCGTTTGAGGAAGTGTTTCAGGCAGCCGCAGCGGATTACGCGACTCGGTGCGCGGCGTCGACCGAATGCGCCGAGATGGTCCCGAATTTCGATGGACCGGCACTGCTTTCGAGCCTCATCGCTCAAATGGAAGGCGGCGCCCCGGTCGAAATTGCGGGGATCCCCTTCGCGAGTCCGCAGCAGCTGGCGGGCACGCTATTTTCGATGATGTACGTCTCGCAGATCCGGAATATGTTCTTCGCGGCCATGTCGCACGCCGATCGCGGCGAGAACGAGGCCTTCTATGCGCACGTCGGTGACGGCGATGCAGACGCCGGTCGTACCTACCTTCAGCGATTGCTGGCTGCAGCGCGAAATGCAGTTTTTGGAGGCGCATCCGGCATGTCCGTGGCGACGCGCTGCTACGACGGGAGCGACGGCGATTGCGCGATCCTTGGTTCGCGCCGCGATGACTATTCGAGCGAGGAATACTCCCGCGTGGAGGGAACCGAACATCCGATCCTGATGGTGTCTGGGGCTCTCGACCCAGCGACTCTCGCCGCCAACGCCACGCCGCTGCTCTCCCAGTTTACAAACGCACGACAAAGCCTCTATCCCTGTCTCGGTCACGATATTTCACGCATCTCGAATCGGGCGAATGGGACCTGCATGCTCGAACAAGCCGCTGCGTTTCTGGCGGATCCGAGCGCTGAACTCCCGGCGTGCACCGAGGCTCTTTGCGACGCTCTCCCGCTTGTCCCGGACCAGAGCGACCTCGGACGAACCGTCGCGGAGTACGTCGAAGGGTTCGAATGATCAGCGCTTGAGCAAGCGCGCGCTGCCTGCGATGAGCACAAAGACTGCGGCCATGATCACGAAGAGAAACTTGGGCATTGCGCAGTAATACGCGAGCGCTGCGTAAGAACCTTCCGGTCCGCCGAGAAGCTGCAAGATGAGCCCGATGTTCTCGACCGCGTCGAGGGGCGCACAGAGAAGGACAAGCCCGCCGATGATCTGCGCGGGCTTTTTCCATTTGGGCGTTAGGCCGCGAGCGAGCAACTGAGCGGCGAGCGCGAACCACGCGGGGTAGAGCAGTAGGTAGAGAAAATCGAGCCCTTGAATGAGAAAAGCGTGATGCACCGCTTCCGCATTCCACGAGGCCAACATCGCGCGCGAGACCTCGAGCGTTCGAGCAAACTCGAACGAGATGATTCCGAGCGGAGCGGCATCGGTCTTGAGCGGCGTGTCGAGCGCCGAGAGTGTGACGGTCATCGCCAGGAGCAGGAGCGTCAGCCCGGCAAACACGCGGCGGTGTGAATCTGGCGCAATCCACCCGAAGGGAAAGTCTCTCGTCGCGTTCAAAGCTGCTCCGGTTCCAAAGAAAAAAGCCAGCTCCGAAGAACTGGCATTTGGTGGGCGATCGCGGATTTGAACCGCGGACTTCCTCCGTGTGAAGAAGGCACTCTACCACTGAGTTAATCGCCCGGGGGAAGGAGTAAGTAGCAACTCCGGCTTAGCCTGGCAAGGAATATTGCCGGTGTTTTTGGTGGCCATTACTCAATGTGGAGGAGCCCCGATTGGATAGCGCGTGCATAGATCAGGGGCATCCATGGATAGGCGGAGAATCTACGGCGCGTATACGGGAGCGGGAACCGCCGGTCCATTTTGCGAATACCCTGAAACATGAGGAAGTGCGTGCTCAGAGAGGAAATCCCCGTCAGGTCGTGAACTATTCGTGATCCGACCCTCTCCGACCTACGGCCTAGAGTTGGTAGAGAAAGGCACGCTCGGTCTACGTTGGTCTCGTAGATCTTCTCAACTTTCACATCCGCGACGGCTAGTGTTTTGGAAACGAGCGAGGCCGCTTCCGATTCATCCTTCGCGATCACAAAGCATAGCCAGGTCTTTTCTGCTTGATTGCCTTTCGTTAGCCAGAGATCCAGTCCCCCAGAAGCCTCCGGAACGAAAGGGTGAAACGCACGAGTATTGGCGAAGTTCCTTGTTGAGATACATGTCTGAATTTCGTCGAGGGAGCAGTCGCGACCCAGCTGCTGCTCAAGTTCCTGCGCTCGTCCTTCTTCAAGAATGTCTCCGAATCGCAGAATCTCGCGCACATCGGAGCAGCGCCTTGCTCTTGCAGCAGCCTCCGCGAGCGTCAAAAGTGTGTTGGCAGCGCTCATGTGGGCGATGTCTTTTGAGGGAAAGGGCGACAACTGGCTTTGGAGGATTTCATGTACGCCGACTCCGGATAGACCATTCGCGAGGTACGCCGTCGCCAGGGGATAGCAAGGAGCATGAGGCGTTGAGTTGAACACTTCTTCGGAGATCAGGCGCAAGGCATCCAGACCGTCCATCGCGACTGGGAAGTACAACAAGGACGTGCTTCGAACTTCCCTACAGAGTCGAGATAGCGCCCTATGTCGACGTCGCTGCGATGACGAGCGAAGCCCGTCGAGGAGGTGCAACCGCCTCCACGTATGAGCCAACCCAATTCGCACCTCAACATCCTAAGTCGGATGAGGCGAGATGCTTCTTCTGAATCGGATTCAGCGCTGCTCGAAGCGGAGGGGGAGGCGGAAGGTGGCTCGGGGGCCGCCTGCGGGCTCGGGGAATTGCCAACTTCTCGCTTCGCGCGAGATGCAGGTGACGAAGGGTGGGGGCATCTCACCTTCGGAGCGCAGACGCGCGCGGGTAACTTCGCCGGCGCTTCCGACATCGACCTGAAGGACGAACTCGCCGCGGAAATCGGGGAAGTTTCGCCGGAGGGTTCGCTCGTAGCAATGACGCAGCACGCGGATGCGTGGGCGAACGACCGAGTTGATTTGATCGGGAGTGAGCACGCCCATGCGGGGTGTGCGGGGTCCGAAGCGGATCCGTCGCTCTTCGAGGGTGGAGCCTTCCGGTGCGAGACGTACGCTCAGCTCGACCTCTTCGCCTTCGGCGTTTCGGGCACGGACGGTGTGCTCTCCGACCGGGAGGAAGATATTTACGCCCGATTCAAAGACGCAATCGCCGATCTGCCACTCTTGAACGCCTTCCATATCCGGGATCTGGAGCTCCGCGCTTGCGCCTTCGGAGAGCACGCAGACGGGAGTCCTGGAAGCCACGGTCGCTTGATGCGTGCTCCACTCAGCGGGTGCGACAAGCTCTTGAATCACCTCGCCATCGCGAAGGATATCGAGCCGGCCTTCGTCGACTCGAACGCTCAGGTGTTCTTCCGTGACGTGCATCGAAAAGGTGCTCACCTCTGCGCGCACCGCGTACTCGGCGCCCAGCGAAACGTATGAGCTTCCTTGGAGAACCGAAGAGTGGAGGGTGCCTTCGGTCAAGCGGACTTCGGTCTGAGCTTCGCGGAGTTGATGGAGTGCCAGGGCGCCGTCGACGAGCGCGAAGCGCTGACGGTGATCGAGCTGTACATGCACCTCACCTTCCACCTCGATAGCCTGTGTTTCGCCTAGAGTGGATCCGGGCGTAAGTTGCACGCGCTCACTTTCTGCACCCAGCGCATTTGCAACGCCGCGCACCGCGACCACGACTGGCTCCAGTAGCGGTGATTCTGCCTCAGGCACTTCGGGAGCGAGCGCGGGCTCTTCTTCTGTCTGGCGAACGGTTTGACGCGCAATGCCTTCCTCTTGGACGGGCTTGTCGCCGCCGAAGGCGCGCCACGCAAAGAGGCCGAGAAGAACCGCGGCGGCGAGTGCCAAGACGGGAATCCAAGAAGCTCGGCGCTGTCGTGCGGCAGCCGCTTTTGCTTCCCGGCGCATGGGGAGCTCCATCTTGGCGAAGTTGATCGGCACCACGGAGTTGCGCGTCTCTTCGCTGAGCTCATCGTACGCCTGCATTCTCGCGATCACATCCGCGCAGACTTCGCAGGATTCGGCGTGACGCTCGAGAATTGCCCGCCCTGAATCGGAGAGCGCACCTTCGTGATAGGCCACCAACGCGCGCCACTTGGGTTTATGCGCCTTTTTGGCGGGGGCTTGGGGCGTGGTCCGCTCGGCCTCAAGACGCGCTGCGAGGCCGCTCTCGACGCGGCCCCAATCGATCTGTGGCGCCGTTTCCGCACCCAGTTCGGAGAGAACTTGATGAGCCGCAGTGTCGCGAAGGGAGAGAGCTCCCTCTGCGACCAGCCCGTTTTCGACGCGCTCCCAGTCAACGACTGGAATATCACTATCGGTGACTTTCCGGATCGCTTCGTGAGCGGCGACATCTTGGAGCCGAAGTGCTCCTTCTTGCACCAACGCACTCGAGATGCGGTCCCAAGACAGGTTGGGGACATCGTATTCGGCGACGTCCGCGAGCGCTTGATACGCAGCGACATCTCGGAGGAGGAGCGCGCCCTCCGCAACGAGCGATTCCGCAACCCGATCAAAATCGATACGCACTACAGAATCGCGCACTTCCTCGCAGAGTTCCGAATACGCGTCGATGGCGGCGTGAGCGCGTCTGCATACGGGGCAACTCGAGAGATGAGTCTCCACGAGCTTTGCCGCGTCTGGCGAAAGCAGGCCCTGAGACAACGCGTCCAGCGCCCGATATTTGGGCGCGTGGGTCATCGCTTTGCCTTGCCCGTGCTGATTCGGTCGGCGACGGCGTCCACCAGGGACTCCAGCGCCGGTTCCGCGGAGAGCGCTGCATAGAGCTCCTTGCGGGCGTAGAAGAGCCGCGTTCGGACCGTCATGACTGAGATGTCGAGAATCTCGGCGATTTCGCCGGCCGAGATGCCTTCGAAATCGTGAAGGGCGATCACGGTGCGCTTCTTGTCGGAAAGCTGATCGAGGAGGCGATAGAGCGCCGAGATCCGTTCCTGACGCTCGGCGAGTCGGTCGGGACGATCAGGCGCCGGCCCAAGCTCCATTTCACTGCGCTCTTCGTCGAGCGGCTTATCTGCGAAACGTGGCCTCGACTTCTTTTTACGCAGATGCATCTTCGTGACGTTGGCGCTGAGCCGATAGAGCCACGTTGTGAACTTCGAATCGCCTCGAAAGCGTGAGATCGAGCGGTAGACGTGGACAAATACATCCTGAACGACATCTTCGATCTCAGGGGAGGGGCCCATGATGCGGTGGACGACGCGGGCCACCATTTCTCGGTTGTCGAGGAAAAGCTGATGAAATGCTTGCTCATCTCCCGCTTGCGCTCGCTCGACGAGCTCGTGCTGGGGTCGGGTTGCTTCTCGATCTGAAACCGTGGCCACTCGTGGGGCTCCTGTCACTGCCGCGCTCATGACTGGATTGTTGCTCGGCGGATTGGAGTCATTCATTCGGGGATAAGAACCGAGAAGTGATTCGGTTTCAAGGCAAGGCGTGCCTCGGCGGGCGCCGATTGCGAATAGATGGGTGTTCCGGAGTACATGGGTGTC
>JAHDCI010000030.1:17785-38816 GCA_020629955.1 Myxococcota bacterium
ACATGGGTGTCTTGGAGTACATGGGTGTCCCGGAGTACATGGGTGTCCCGGAGTACATGGGCCCAAAAGCGAAACGCGCCGACTGCGGATGCAGTCGACGCGTTCAGCGCTCATTCGGGTTTGGCTTAGAAGTCCATGCCCGGGCCGTGGCCGTGGCCGTGGTCGGCCTTTTCTTCCTTCGGAAGCTCGGCGACGAGCGCTTCGGTGGTGAGCATCAGGCTCGCGACCGACGACGCGTTCTGGATGGCGGAGCGGACAACCTTGGTCGGGTCGATGACGCCAGCCTTGACGAGGTCTTCGTACTTCTCCGCGCGAGCGTTGAAGCCGAACGCACCCTTGCCGTTCTTGACCTTGTCCACGACGATCGAGCCTTCAAGGCCGGCGTTCGCGGAGATCTGACGAAGGGGCTCCTCGATGGCGCGCATGAGGATGTTGATGCCGGCGCGCTCTTCCGCGGTCTCCGCGTCAAGCTTGTCGAGACCAACCTGGCCACGGATGAGGGCCACGCCGCCGCCAGGGACGATGCCCTCTTCGACCGCCGCACGCGTCGCGTGAAGGGCGTCTTCAACACGCGCCTTCTTTTCCTTCATTTCGACTTCCGTCGCAGCGCCAACCTTGATGACGGCAACGCCGCCCGCAAGCTTCGCAAGACGCTCCTGGAGCTTCTCACGATCGTAGTCCGAGGTGGTCTCCTCGATCTGACGACGGATGGTCTGGGTGCGGGCCTTGATGTCCTTGCCCTTGCCCATGCCCTTGACGATGGTCGTGGTGTCCTTGTCGATGATGATGCGCTCGGCCTGGCCAAGGTCCTTGAGGCCAATGCTCTCAAGCTTGATGCCAAGGTCCTCGCTGACGAACTCGCCGCCCGTGAGCACGGCGATATCCTTGAGCATCTCCTTGCGACGATCGCCGAAGCCGGGCGCCTTGACGGCGGCGACCTTAAGCGTGTTGCGGAGACGGTTCACGACGAGCGTCGCAAGCGCTTCGCCCTCAACGTCCTCAGCGATGATGAGGAGGGGCTTCTGCTGCTGAGCGATCTTCTCGAGGACCGGGATGAGGTCCTTCATGGAGGAGACCTTCTTCTCGAAGATGAGGATGTAGGCGTCCTCAAGGATGCAGCGCATCGTGTCGGTCTCAGTCGAGAAGTAGGGCGAAAGGTAGCCGCGGTCGAACTGCATGCCTTCGACGACTTCAAGCTCGGTCTCAAGGCCCTTGGCCTCTTCTACGGTGATGACGCCTTCCTTGGTCACGCGCTCCATCGCTTCCGCGATGATGCTGCCGATGGTCTCGTCGCCATTGGCGCTGATCGTACCGACCTGGGCGATCTCCTTCGGGTCCTTCGTGGACTTGGAGAGCTTCTGAAGCTTGGAGACAACGTGCTCGACGGCCTTTTCGATGCCGCGCTTAAGCTCCATCGGGTTGTGGCCAGCGGCAACCATCTTCGAGCCTTCGCGGAAGATCGCCTGGGCAAGAACGGTCGCGGTCGTGGTTCCGTCGCCGGCGACGTCGGAGGTCTTGGAGGCAACTTCGCGCACCATCTGGGCGCCCATGTTCTCGAACTTGTTCTGGAGCTCGATCTCCTTGGCGACGGTGACGCCGTCCTTGGTGATCGTCGGAGCGCCGAAGCTCTTCTCGATGACGACGTTACGGCCCTTCGGTCCGAGCGTCACCTTCACGGCGTTGGCAAGAGCGTCCACACCGGCGAGGATGCGGGCGCGAGCAGCGGTATCATAAACAATGTCTTTGGCAGCCATTTGAAATCTTCTTTCTTAAATAAATCGGTAAGTTGAAGCTAGTTCAACGAGTTATTCTACGACGCCGAGGATGTCGTCCTCGCGGAGGACAACGTGCTCGGTTCCGTCGATCTTGACCTCGGTTCCGGCGTACTTGCCGAAGAGGACGCGGTCGCCCTTTTTGACGTCGAGCTTCTGGAAGGAACCGTCGTCATTGCGCTTGCCGTTGCCGGTCGCGATGACCTTGCCCTCGATGGGCTTTTCCTTCGCCGAATCCGGAATGAAGATTCCGCCCTTCGTCTTCTCTTCGCTTGCTACGCGCTTCACCAGCACACGGTCGCCAAGTGGTCGAATTCCCATTGGTGTCTCCTTTTGTTTGCGGCTTGTGGTCACCGAAGCCGCCTCGGTGTGGTTTTTGTGTTGGCACTCCAAGATGGTGAGTGCTGACGGGAGGGAAGCTAAGAGCCCGATCGAAGCTTGGCAAGCGTAGAATTTTCGCTCACGTGAGCGCGCTCACAATCCGCAATTCCCGGAAATTGTGGGGAATTGTTTATGTATGCGAGGTCTTGTTAGCACTCTCTGCGAGAGAGTGATAGCTCGATAACGCAGGGGGGAAACCTTCGATCGCGCAAAATAGGTACAGCGCGTAATGCGCGATATAGTGGGCACATGATCATTCAGACAGCCACGGATGTACGCGGGTACTTTCACGAGCGACTGGGCCAATCGCTTCAGCGCTTGGAGGTCAGCGTCGACGAAGAGACCGAACTCTACCTCGTTGAGCTATTGTCCCGTCCAGAAGCAAGCGCGCTGGCCACGCCGGAGACCCCGCTTGTCGAGCGCTGGAAAGATGCCCTCGAAGCCGAGTCTGAGCGCGAACGCTTGCGCCACTATCAGCACACGGGTGATGCTGCTCTCTACACGTGCGGCTTTTTCGGCGATCATATCGCAAAGCGAGGCATGAGCCGGGAGTACTACATCACGATGGGTGGCCGCGCGTATCTCGCGGCAAGCCAGTTGGCGGGCCGCCGTCGAGACACGTTTGAAGAGCTCGGCCACCGATTTGAGCCGTTGGTTCGAGTTCTTGACGAAGTCCGCGAAGAAACCGTTCTCCGAACGCCGCAGGATATTGTTCGGCTCTACGATCGCTGGCGAAAGACACAATCTCCAACTCTTGCGGAGCGACTTCATTCCGCGGGTGTTTTTCCAAGCGTTCCGAAGCCGGGGACCCATTGAGCGACGATGAACGTTTTCCTGCGCTGACGGAAATTCAAACGTTGCTCTCATTCTTGAACGACGTTGAGGTTCCCTCGGTCAGTGATTTCATGTGCGACGAAGAGGCGGCGAGGGCGGTCGTCGGAGATGATGTCGCACGCGGCGAAGTTCTTCTTGTCGCGGATGATCCCGAAGGGCCTTCGGTCGGTCTCTACATTGCGGAAGGCGCGCTCGAACACCTTCGGACAAAGGGGGCGGAGATATCCTGCGCCACAAGCCGGACCGCATTTTGGCTCGCCGCGGAAGGCGTGAGTCATTTTATCTACCTCGCGTTTCGCTCGATGAACGAGGAGAGCGTCTCGCAGCTTGAGCTCGAGCTACAAGCGGAAGTCGATAAGTACGCTTCGACCGTCCTGATGAAAGGGCTTGGCGTCGGAGCCATCCAAGAACGAAGCCGAATCGTACGACATCACCTTTTCGATGAGGTGGAGTTTCTCGACGATGCATCTTCCGAAGAAGGGGCGCGCTATCGACGCGCCAGCGCTGCAGCAGCGCGATATACGAAGATGCTTGAGGAGAAGTACGTGATCCCAGGCGATGATGAGGGGCTTATCCGTGAGCTGCGCCGTTTCTATCGGGTCGGGGGCCTTGAGAAACTCCGGCTCGCGGAGCGCTCAACGCAGCTACTCGTCACCCAGTAGATAAGGATTCAGGAAGGGACGAATTTCTTCCTCCAAAACGCCGATCTCAACCGGGATACCGGCCTCTCGGATGATCTCAAGCCCTTTGCCTCGATTGCGATGGTGCGGGTCGAGGATGCCGACGTACACCGAAGAAATCTTCGGGGAGGCTACGATGGCTTTCGCGCAGGAGGGGGTTCTCCCAAAAAAAGAGCAGGGTTCCAGCGTGGCGAACAGGGCACAGCCCGTCACGTCCATATGGCGGATTGCATGGAGCGCCGCAGCCTCCGCGTGGAACTCTCCGGGCGCGAGGGTGTGCCCACGCGCAATAATGCGCCCGTCTTTTACGATCACGCACCCAACGGGAGGGTTGGGGCGACAATCGGGAAGGGCGAGCCGGCTCTCGAGCAACGCCTCCTTCATGAAGGAGTTCGCGAGGCTAAGGTTCATTTGTGGTGGATACGAGGGACACGAAAAACCGTCCCTCGTTCCATAGTCCCTCGAGAGGACTTAACAACCGGAAGCGCTAGCGCAGGTAAGCGTTTCGAGCGAGACGCCCGAGCTTCCATCCGCGCCAGGGTTTCCATCTCGTTCACCGCTCGGCGCTGTCGCTGCGCTCGCGCCGCCGTTTCCGCCATTTCCGCCCGAACCACCTGAGAAGACGACGTCTGTTGAGGTGACCTCGGATCCGCTGCGGAAGATTCCAACCGAAATGCCTCCTGCGCCGCCGGCTCCACCGCCTCCGTGACCGCCATGGCCTCCATCACCGCCACGTCCGCCAGGACTCGCGCCACCATCGCCGGTGCCGCCGTTTCCTCCACGTCCGCCGCTCTGCCCGCGGCCACCGCTTCCGCCGACGCCGCCGGCGCCGCCCGCGCCTTGAACGATATTGCTATCGATAATCGTGACAGATGCTCCGGCGATGGCCGCGACGCCAATGCTCGCGCCTCCAGGGCCACCGGCCGTACCCGCTCCGCGCGCGCGACATCCCCCGGCTGCACCTCCACCGCCGCCAGCGCCGTAGGCATCTGTGCCGCCGTCGCAGCCGCCGCTTCCGCCACCGCCACCGCCGCCGCCGCCGTTGTCTCCCAGTGCTCCGTCGCCGCCACGTGCGCCAAACCAAAGACCGCTGGTGAGAAGGCCACGTCGCGAAGTTGCGGCGATGCCGCCGCTTCCATTGGTGATGGCGCCTCGTCCACCTTGAGATGGGGTCGGGCCACAGGTCGAGCCGCCGGTAGATCCATCGCCGAAAATCCCGCTTCGGAAGTCGGCATCTGCGCCGTTTAGTCCCCGAGTGGCGCTGCAGTCGCTGCACAGCCCGAGGAAGTTGCAACGCGTATCCATCTGCCCACCTTGGCCGCCAATACCCCCATCCAAATCACGGCCGCCAGAGCAGCTATTGACTCCCCGCGCGCCACCATTTTGCCGGCTGGTATTGCATGCGGTGTTGAACTGTCGGGCGTTTCCACCTGCGCGGCCGTTCATCGAGAAAGAGGCGGAGAGTAGGGGGGCGTCGTCACCGTTCGTCCCGGTTGGTCCGGTCGCTCCGGCGCCTGCCGTGACCGTCACACGCACCAACGCCACGCGGGCGTTATTCGCGTAAACCACATAGCTCGAGTTGCCCGCACCATCGGTCTCACCGATCGCGGGTGGTCCCACAAGCTCCAGATTTTCGAAAATCGCCGGAACGGTTAGATCGCGCGCGCGAACTGTCATGAACTGCTCGGTCGTCGGGTCTGACCCACCTCGGACAATCACGCGATGCTCTGCTTCGGTTCGATGACCGCGCTGCCAATCGGCGTCGTAACCGCCAAATACGCGAAGCCCCTCACGCGCGGTAACAAGCTCTTCGTACGTGCCAGCCTGAACAAAAAGGTCGCGCCGTCCTTCCAAAATCCCTCGGGCGGCGCCCCAATCAAGCGTTAGGCAGGGCGTCTCAGGAGATTCTCCACACGTTGGCGTATCGGCCCCGGATTCCGTCGAAACGAAGAGTCCCTGGCTGATATCACCATCGATACCATCGCAGTTTGAGTCCACAAAGTCGACGTCGGGATCGTCGGTCTCATCTGTGATCTCGCATTCGCATGCATTGTCAATATCGCCGTCAGCATCCGCGAAGCCTTCATCGCAAACGAAACCACAAAGACCTTCGACGCAAGTCGCGGAAGCATTGCCATCTTCTGGGGGAGGCTCGCAAGGCACACAATCATCTTCACCTGTCTGGCCACAGGCTCGCGGATCGTTCAAAAAGTCGACCGGCGTAAAGGCACATCCACCATCTTCGGCATCGTCGATGCACTCATCGACCGTGCAGCTATTTTCGTCGTCGCAGCCAATCGGTTCGCCTGCGACGCACATCCCATCACCGCACGTTTCGGCTCCGTTGCATGCAATCCCGTCATCGCAGGTGTCATCAAACTCGCAGGCTGGGGGAATGACGCAGCCGTCCGCGCTGCACATCATGCCTTCGGGGCATTCCGATGAGACAGGCATATGCTCACAGGCATCTGTGGCTGCCGAACAGGTGTCTCGCGTGCAACCAACGCCGTCGTTGCAATCCGGGACATTCACCGGCGTACAACGCGAACCGACGCATTCGAGTTCTCCGTTGCAGAAGACACCATCGTCGACGCAATCCTCGTCGCGCTCGCAGGCGTTGGGATCGACCGCGTCGGGTGCAGTGTCCACCGCGACATCCACCGATGCATCTCCACCAGTTCCCGCATCTTCGTCGTCGCCACCGGAGGCACAGGCGGAAGAGAACGCCAGCGTCGCCATGAACAGGACAAGCCAGGCGGATCGGGAACTTAAATAAGTCATTCGAAGAATGTAGCTTGGAGCGCTCCGAATCCCAAACAGATGCTTTTCAGATTCGACAGAGAATGGGTGGCGTATCCCAACCCCCTAAACTCAAACCAATGCCGTTATTTCGTATAATATTGATTATGTTAACTTCTGTTTTGGGTCGATAAAATAGGAATCCCCATCCCTCGACCTTCCGTTTCGTCTGTCTTATCGCCTCGTGCGCTTTTTCTTATTCGATCCGCCACCGCGCTTTTGCCGAGCTGGTTTTGACTGTGCCGGCTCCCCCGTCAGCTTCCGGATCTCATCTCTCAACGAAGCCGCGCGCTCAAAGTCGAGCTCCTCGGCAGCTTGAAGCATCTGGGTCTTCATCGACGCGACCCGCTCTTCGACGCTGGCGCTCTCATCCACCTCTGGCGCGACGTTCGTGTAGTCACTCACGCCAAACGAGGGATCGAGATCCATAATCGCTTTCCGGACGGTCTCAGGAACGATCCCGTGCTCTTCGTTGTAGTCCGCTTGAATCTTCCGGCGCCGCTTTGTCTCTTCCATCGCGACATTCATCGCGTTCGTGATCCGGTCGGCATACATGATCACGCGCCCTTCGCTATTTCGAGCGGCGCGGCCGATGGTCTGAATCAAGGAGCGCGGGCTTCGCAGGAAGCCTTCCTTGTCCGCATCGAGGATCCCAACGAGAGAAACCTCGGGCAGATCGAGCCCCTCGCGGAGCAAGTTGATGCCCACGAGCACGTCGAAAACACCTTTGCGAAGGTCTCGCAGAATCTCCACACGCTCGATCGTGTCGATATCACTGTGCAGGTAACGAACCTTCAAGCCGAGTTCGGAGTAATACTCGGTGAGATCTTCTGCCATTCGTTTGGTCAAGGTGGTGACCAATACGCGCTCGTTTCGTTCGATACGCTTTCGAACTTCGCCAAGCAGATCATCCACCTGGGTCCGAACCGGGCGCACCTCGATGGGGGGATCCATGAGCCCCGTTGGACGAATCACTTGTTCAACGAAGATGCCCTCGGATTTGTCGAGTTCATAATCGCCGGGCGTCGCGCTGACGTAGATTCGCTGTCCCGCCCTCTCCTCCCACTCATCGAATTGGAGCGGACGATTATCGATCGCGCTTGGCAAGCGAAACCCATGTTCGACAAGCGTCGTCTTTCGGGCCCTATCTCCCTTAAACATCGCGCCAATTTGCGGAATCGTTTGGTGGGATTCGTCGATGATTACCACGAAATCATCGGGAAAATAGTCCATCAGCGTGGGCGGCGGCTCGCCTGGCTTTCGGCCGGAAAGATGGCGCGTGTAGTTTTCGATTCCCTGGCAAAAACCCATCTGTTCAAGCATCTCGAGATCGAACATCGTCCGCTGCTCGAGGCGCTGCCGCTCAAGGAGTTTCTCTTCTTGTTGAAGCGTCTGCAGCTGTTCCTGGAGCTCTACGCGAATGGACTCGATCGCGCGGCGTCGATGTTCTTCCGGGGTCACATAGTGCGAGCCGGGATAGATCCCGTAGCGCTCGTGCTCGCAAGTCACCACGCCGCGCAGCGGGTCAACTTCGGTGATGCGTTCAATCTCATCCCCGAAAAACTCGACGCGAATCGCAACATTCTCGGAGTGAGCCGGGAAGATCTCGACGACATCGCCTCGAACGCGAAACGTCCCGCGATGAAAGTCGATATCGTTGCGTTGATATTGAATGTCGACGAGCTGCTTCAGCAGGCGGTCCCGCATGAGCTCCTGTCCGACCTGCAGGTCGATCAACATCTCGAGGTACCATTCGGCCGAGCCGATACCGTAGATGCAGCTTACGCTCGCGACGATGATCACGTCACGGCGACTGAGCAGCGAACGCGTGGCGGAGTGACGCATCCGGTCAATTGCATCGTTTACGATGGCGTCTTTTTCGATGAACGTATCCGAGGCCGGCACATAGGCCTCTGGCTGATAGTAATCGTAATAGCTGACGAAATACTCGACAGCGTTGTTCGGAAAGAGCTCTTTCATCTCGCTATAGAGCTGGGCCGCGAGCGTTTTGTTCGGCGCCATGATCAGCGCGGGTCGGTTGACCTGGGAGATTGTATTCGCGATGGAAAACGTCTTCCCGCTTCCCGTAACACCAAGTAACGTTTGGTGTTTTTCGCCGTCTCGAAGACCGGAAACAAGTTCCTTGATCGCGTTTGGCTGGTCACCCTTCGGAGACAAGCCGGAAATCAGCTCTAGCGTTTGAGTCGTCTCTGTCATTCTCGATCCGGGTCCACCATTTCAATGGTGACTTCGAGCTCCGACTGAAAGTCCTCATCCCGGACGGTCACTTGCATGCGCATTCGGCGCTCGTGAAGTACCCCGGGGTTACGGGAGAGGAAGTTGTCCAGGGGGTCGATATAGAAATAGTCGCCGTCTCGGGTCGCCGTCTCGAGAATATTGAGCCCGGAACCATCAAGACCTTCGCCAAAATTGCGCACCACAACGGAGACGCATCGCGTGTCCTCCGAGTCTTCCTCGGCCGGAAACCGAAGCACGGGCGTCACCATATAGCCGCCCTGAAAGCCCAAGATGATGGGGATAAGATCATCATCTTGCCACGCTTCGAATCCCGTCGATAAAGGGTCGCTGATATTGGTCGGCGGCGAGGATGCTTCGAGGGTGCGAACGGGCGCATCCGGATTTGGTTCCGGGAAGCGACAGACCTCCTCCGTCGGGCAGCCAACGCTCCAGAGTGCCAATAGGATGAGAAAGACGCGGGTCTTCATGGCTCATGATGTAGCACGCGCTTGCGACAAAGCCTCACGTCTCTCAAAGGCACAAAGCCACGCTGCTGAAGCAACGTGGCTTTGGATGCGCGCGTGGGTTGCTAGCCGTTCTTCTGCGCGAAGGCCTTCATGAAGTCGGTGAGCTTCACAACGTGCGCTGGGTCGATCGCGTTGTAGAGGCTGATGCGAATTCCGCCCACGCTCCGGTGGCCCTTCGTATTGACCATGCCTTCTTCTGCTGCGGCCGCGATAAACGCCTTCTCGAGATCCTCGGTGGGGAGGTTAAAGACCACGTTCATCTGCGATCGGGAGCCCTTCTCGACCGGCGAACGGAAGAACTCCGCGTTGTCGTCGATCGTCTTGTAGAGAAGGTCGGCCTTTTCCTGGTTGCGCTTTGCCATTCCTTCCGCGCCGCCATTGTCTTTCACCCACTGCAGCACCTTGCCGACGCAGTAGATCGGGAATGTCGGGGGGGTATTAAGCATCGACTGCTTTGCCGCGAGAAGTCCATACTGGAAGTGATCCGGGATATTCGTTCGACCCTGCTCCATCAGCGATTTCTCGATGATCACGATGGTTACGCCCGCAGGTCCGAGGTTCTTCTGCGCGCCCGCATAGATGAGGCTGTGGGCCGCAACATCGACTGGACGAGAGAGAATATCGCTCGACATATCTGCAACGAGAGGCGCGGACGCGTTCGGTGCGGCGTGGAACTGAACGCCTGCGATTGTCGCGTTGGACGTGTAGTGCACGTACTTTGCGCCTTCCGAGAGGTCGAGATCGCGTGGCGCGCGAACGTAGCGCTCGCCTTCCTTGCCGGTACCGGCCCAGCGCGGCTCGCCATAACAGCCGGCCGATTTAAACGCCTTCTTGGACCATGTTCCCGTATCGAGATAGTCCGCGCTTCCGCCTTGGAGAAAGTTCATGGGCACGAACGCAAACTGACCAGAGGCGCCGGCACCCATAAAGAGGATCTCGTGCGTGTCCGGCACGGAGAGCAGCTCTTTCAAGAGAGCAGTCGTTTGCTCATGGACCGCCACGTAATGCTTGCCGCGGTGCGAGTGCTCGAGGATCGAGATTCCGGAACCCTGGAAATCAAGAAGCTCCCCCTGAATCGACTCCAAAACGGAGGTGGGAAGCGTTGCGGGACCGGGACTGAAGTTAATGACGCGTGACATGACGCGAAGCGTCGCAGATTCGTCAGACGGCGGCCAGCATTTCTGGAGCATCATTGCTATTCTTCACGAATGCGCTGGTACCTCATCGCTTGGCGGCGAGCCTTCGACTTCTCTGGACGCTCTCGAAGAATGGAGTACTTCGGTTTTCTCTTCTTCCACACACTCTTTGTGCTCGCCGTGGTTGGGGCGGAGAAGGCTCAGTTGCCTGAAGCGGTACGGCTCGCGACACTCGCGATTTGGATTGGGGGATACCTGCCTTCCCTCGCACTTGGGGTTCGACGCTTTCATGATCTCGGAAAAAGCGGCACCTGGGTGCTCATTCAGTTCGTGCCCTTCTTTGGCGGCATCATGATGCTTCGGTTTATGTGCGAACGTGGGCAGTGGGGACAGAATCAATACGGTCCCGATCCCCTCGCTCAGGAAACCAACGAAGCGCCGCAGAAATTCTAATGACGTCCATCGCGCACCTCGTTGCGAGTTACGATGAGCCAGTTCACCGGGAAGAGGTTTGGAGAGAGCTCGCGACGCTGAGTCTGAGCGACGTACCTGAGCGGGAGGCCTCGCAGCTCTTCAGCAAATTTTGTGGGGCCGCGAAGCAGAACTTCGAGCGTTTGGAAGAGAACCTACGCAGGCGGAACTACCATTTTTGCCTTCCCTATACCGTCTACGAAGATGAGCAGCTTCCGGTCGAGGAGATTTTTGATGAGGAGCTCTTCTTTCACCATCTATCCAAGCACGAGGCGGAGCAGTCTGCGTTTCATCCACTCGTTGAACACTTCGTCCTGATTGTTGGTTCAATCAATTTCTGCGGCTATTTTCGCGACCTTGAACCGAGCATCTATTCCGACCCTGTTTTCGTGGACTTTTGGCGTCCGGATACTGACTCACCCTTCCCCATGGTCGATGGTCACCTCGTGATAGGCCCCGACGCAAAAGCAAAAGACGGGGCATGCTACGACCCCTATCTGCTCGAGCTCCCAGATCGCTTCGACCCAATCGTCGTCCTCGGCGACGTGCGAAAAAGCTTCGTCCAGTACTTAAACGAAGCGTTCGCAGTCGGTGGCATGTGGGGGCTAAGAAGCGAGACCGACCCACGGGTCGTGGAGCGTTTGCAGCAAGCGAGTGAAGGTCTCGTTACGCTATGAGCTTTTTGAGCAGCGGCTCGTCCGCCGGCGGTAGCGGATAGTCTCGCAGCTTCTCGGGCGGGACCCACGCGTGGTCAGCAACTTCGAGGTGTTGGATATCTCCTGAAACCAGGCGCGCTTCGTAAAAGAGTAGGAGCACGGATTTCTTCGGATACGCGTGGAAGATCACGTCGACGATTTCGTCCACTTCGATCTCCACCCCGCACTCCTCGCGGACTTCGCGCACAAGCGCGTCCCGCGGATCCTCGCCCTCTTCGACTTTGCCGCCTGGAAACTCCCACAGCCCTTCGAGGTGGGTGCCGGTCGGGCGACGCGTCAGCAATATCGCGGGATCGTTTGCGCGCCGAATCACTCCGGCGGCGACCAGGACCGTCATTGCCCAGTGGCCTGGCGAAGTCGCTCATTCGCGAGGTGAATCTGAATCGTCGCGTCGATCACGCTAAGGCGCGCGCGAACGACCGCGTCATCGGCGTCGAGCAGATCGCGCGTCACGGCGACGCCCCCTTGTAGCTGTCGGTCCCGGATTTCGCGGGCAGCTTCCGCGGCTTCGAGCGCAGCATTCGCGGCTGCGAGGACCTGATGAAGCGCTTCGAGCTCGGCATACGCACGGGTCACCTCGAAACGGATGCCGTCTTCAATGGCCTGCCGATCGGCTTCGACGCCTTCGATCTCGGCGCGCATCTGCTCGACGCGCTGTCGTGCAGCACCGAAGTCATTCGGTGACCATCGAAGAATGATCGAGAGATCCCAGGTGCCGCGGAACTCCGTCTGCTGAGGAATAATTCGATTGTTTGGGTTCGAAATTTCCGCGTTTGCTTGGACAAGAAGTTGTGGAAAGCGGCGACCCAGCTCGGATCGGATTGCCGTTTCGCGAGCGGTCTTTACGGCCTCCATGGCAGCGAGCTCCGGACGCTGGTCAAGACCTTGTTCGATCAAAGCCTCCATCGTTTCGGCCGGAACTTGAGGCACCTCTTCGATCGAGGCGTTGAGGCGAATTTCGGTTGCGGGCCGATGGAGCATGGTCGCCAGGCCCTGGCGCGCGATCCGAACCCCCACCCTCGCCTGGTGCTGTGCGGCTCTCGCCTGCGCGATGCTCGCGTCGAGATTCAGCAGATCGACGCGCGGCGCGACGCCACCATTCACCAAGGTTTCGAGGTGCGCTCGGGTTCGCGTTAGCTGCGAGACATGAACCTCTGCGACGGTCTCTCCCGCGAGCGCACGAGCGAGCTCGAAGTAGGCGACTCGTGCCTGATGCGCGATCGAGCGGCGCTCGACTTCGATTTGCGAAAACTGCGCGTCGACGGCCGCGTTGGCCGCCTCATACCCCGGCATAATCGTCAAAAAGAGGTCACTCACGGGGATGGTCAGCGAACCCGTGAACGCAAGCTGGTTCAGAATGACGGGGAAGGTCACCGGCGTCGCGAAGGAATCAAGTAGCCCGGTCCACAACCCTCGAGCGAAGGGATCCGAAACCTGCGCCACCGCTTGTTGCGACATCTCCAGCTGTTCGGGCGTGAAGCCGGTTCCGAAGCTGGGCTGGTCGATCGGTGAAAGGCGCGTGTAGCGAACGCCGAGGTCGAGACGTGGATAGAACGCGAGGCGAGCTCCACGCGCTTGCGCCTCGGCCGCAGAGACATTGCTCTCGAGCCTGCGGATGGCCGGCGCCGAGGTCACCGCAGCTTCTCCTGCCTGGTCGACGGTCATCCCGCCCGCAACATCGAGCGCGGAAAGAGCAGCGTGAAGCGCTTCTTGCCCAGCCGAGACGCTCGAGGGGGCGGGTGAAGTCTGTTCCACTCCATTCTCCGCGGGCTCGCTCGCCTCCGCGAGTTCTTGAGCCGTCTCTTCAACGCTTTGCGCGACGGTGGAGTTTCCGAAGATGAGCGTGAACAGAATCGCTACAAAGAGCGCGTTGAAATGTGAAACGTTCGGCATCGGCGAGAAGTTTCTGAAGGCGCTGTTGACGATTGGCAAGTAGCCCGTCGATTTATTCCCATCCTGAATCTTCGCAAATTTGAGCCCTCGGATGCGCCGGATCTTTCGGAGAGATCGCGCGCAAATCTCAGAGCCATCGAGAGCCGGATCCGGTCAACATCGACACGACCAAGGCAAAGAAAAACGCGACGACACAAAGTGTCGTCGCGTTTGGTGACCCCAAGGGGACTTGAACCCCTGTTTTCGGCGTGAGAGGCCGACGTCCTAACCACTAGACGATGGGGCCGGGGCTGTCGTGCTTAGCGCGATTGACGACTCATGCAAGCGGAGAAGGTAAGCCTTTTCCAACGGTTGCGTCGCTACTCGAGAAAAGCGCGGTTCGGGGACTAGGACTCGAACCTAGATAGCCAGAATCAGAATCTGGAGTCCTGCCATTAGACGATCCCCGAATGTTTCAAAGAACACCGCCGAAGCGGAATGGCTAGCTAGCTCTCCGTTTTCAGGTTGTCAAGCAATCCCGCGGATTTTTTATTCACACATGTTTTTGATAAGGATTAATCTATCGAAAAACACGAATGAACGGTTATATTTGACTTGCCGAATAAGGTTTTAGGGGCTAGTTTCCTCCGCACGGATTGGAAAGACCATGAGCCGAACTTGGAAGACTACCCTAGCGGACGAAATTTCGTCCGAATTGCGAACCGAAATCGACACCTTCGAGCAGCAGATCGAAGCGAAAAAAGCGGGTCGCATTCACGATAAAATTTTTGCAGAGACTCGGCTCCGCCGCGGAGTATACGGTCAACGCTACGACAACGGATTCCGAAACGACGGAGACGGTCCGAAGGCGCTCGCCTTCCCGTGTGGCGATCTGACGAAGGGGCCGGATACCGTGTGGGATGCGCCGGGGATGCAGCGGATCAAAATTCCGTATGGCCGCATGACCGTTGCCCAGCTTCGCGAAATGGCGGATCTGGCCGAAGAGTACTCCGACGCGATTCTTCACGTGACGACGCGTCAGGACATCCAGCTTCATTTCGTACACATCGAAGATGCTCCAGATATGCATCGCCGGCTCGCGAAGGTCGGGATCACCACTCGGGAAGCGTGCGGAAACTCGGTGCGCAACGTAACGGCGTGTCAATTCGCCGGAGTTTGTTCGACACAAACCTTCGACGTTACGCCCCACGCCGACGCCGCGACGCAATTCCTTCTCGGTCATCCCGACGTTCAGGATTTCGGCCGTAAGTTCAAGATCGCCTTTAGCGGATGTCACGGTGAACCTTGCGGGCTGGTAACCTTCCACGACCTTGGCGCCGTCGCGAAGATTCAGGACGGAAAGCGAGGATTCGAACTCGTCGTTGGCGGCGGTCTCGGCGCCGTTCCGGTGAAGGCGGCGGTGTTGATGGAGTTCTGCCCGGAGGAAGAGCTTCTTCCTGTCTCGCAGGCTGTCTGTCGCGTATTCGCTCGACTTGGAGAAAAGGACAGCCGCGCGCGCGCTCGCATCAAGTTCCTCGTTCAGAAGGTGGGGATCGAGAAGTTCCGCGAGCTCGTGGCAGAAGAGCGGGCTGCCCTTCGCGACGACCCGCGATGGACCGCGTTCCTCGAAACCCCCGATACCTCGTTCGAAGAGAAACCAAAGTTCGATCCCGCGCCGCGCGCGAGTGGCGATGCGGAATACGAGGCGTGGTGTGCCACAAACCTTCGAGAGCAAAGCCAAGAAGGCTACTTCGTTGCCACGCTCACCCTTCCCCTCGGCGACCTTACGTCCCATCAGTCTCGTCTGCTTGCCGACATCACCGAGGAGCTTGCCGGAGACACTCTGCGATGCACGGTCGAGCAGAACCTGGCGATCCGCTGGCTCTCGGGCAGCGACCTCCCGAAGCTCCACGCAGCGCTCAAGGCAGCCGGTCTCGCGGAAGGTGGCGCGGGCACCATCACAGACCTGACTTCGTGCCCCGGCACCGATACGTGCAAGCTCGGAATCAGCGCTTCGCGAGGCCTCACAGGCGAGCTTCGTAAGCGCCTCAACGTGATGCAAAATGACCTGGATCCTGAGGTTAAAAAGCTTCGGATCAAGGCGAGCGGCTGCTTTAACTCCTGTGGCCAGCACCATGTTTCGGACCTTGGCTTTCTCGGCGTGAGCCGAAACGTCGGAGGTCGAAAGGTGCCTTATTTCAATGTCGTTGTCGGCGGAGAGTGGACCAATAACGGCGGCAGTTACGGCATGGTCGTGACCGCCATTCCATCGAAATCCGTGCCGGAAGCGATCAATCTGCTCACGAATACCTACCTCGAGCAGAAGGAGCAGGACGAGTCCTTCCAGGATTTCGTTGCGCGCCTTGGAAAACCCGAGATCCGCAAGCTTCTCAAGCCGTTCACCAAACCGCCGAGCTACGAAGAAGATCCGAGCTTCTACAGTGATTGGGGCGACCCGCGCGAGTATGGAATCGGTGATCTCGGCATCGGCGAGTGCGCCGGTGAAATCGTACCCTTTGTCGAATTCGGTCTTCAGGCGAGCGAACTCGAGCTCGATCAGGCTCAGGACCTCTTTGACCAAGGCCAGTACGAAGAAGCGCAGAAGCGAGCCTTCGCTGCAATGGCGACGGCCGCCAAGGCCCTCGTTCGTCACGTTGGTGGCCAGGTCCGGGATGATGCAGAAGATGCGGTCACCCAGTTCCGCACGCACCTCTACGATACGGAACTCTTCTTCGACCGCTACGCCAAGGGCAAGTTCGGTCGGTACTTCTTCACGGCTTTTGAGGCACTTCAGGCAGACTTCTCAGAGCAGAGCGCCCACCGTCACCTCGACGAAGCGCGACTCTTCTTTGAAGCCAGCCATTCTTGTTATGAACGTCTCGCCGCCGCCGCGGCGACGGAAGGAGCGGCCGAATGAGTCTGCAGCCAGCAAAACGGGTCCTCATCAAGCGTTTTATTGAGTCGGGAGCGCCAGAGTCGGAAGAGGTTGTGCCGCCCTTCCATCAGTGGATTCGGGATGCGTTGATCGAAGGTGAGCTTTTGATCGACGTTGCCGACTACGCTCATGTACATGAAGGCCCGTCGGTTCTCCTTGTCGGACACGGGATTGATATCGCGTTTGATCATGGCCTGGGGCGCCCTGGAATCTACGTCTTCCGCAAACGAGGATTCGACGGCGATTTGGATGCCCGCATCGAAAACGCTCTCCAAATTCTAAACGTCGCGGTTGCTCGATTCGAAAAGGACTTTCCAGAGGTGAAGTTCTCGGACGAGCTTTCACTCAGCATCGTCGATCGCCTGCACGCACCGAATACCGACGCTGGCTTCGAAGACTTGAAGTCGCTCTCGGCTCCCATCCTTGAGCAGCAAGGCCTTGCCGTGGTGGGGCGACACAACCCCCACCCTGGCGCTGCGCTCGGGCTTTTGGCGAAAAATAGCTGATCGAATCGCTTGGCTTCGAAGCGATTCGACGGATCGGGCGGGTGTCTTTGGACCCCGCCTTTTCCTTTTTGACGAATCGGCGATCGCCGTTGGCTCGGCTCAAGAAAATGTGAACGACGTTTTCTTCAAGAAATACCAAAATTCTCCACGCAAGCCGCTTGTTTTTTGAGGGTGATTTGAGGGAACATTAGGGGGATGAGCGACAGCCCGGTTCTCGGTATTGACCTCGGTACGACCAACTCGGTCGTGTCTTATGTCCGCGAAGATGGAGAGGTACGTACGCTTCGTGGGAGCGACGGCTCGTATCTGATCCCCTCGGTGATTTCCTTTCATCCCAGCGGGTCCGTCGTTGTGGGTGCGGATGGCCGTGAGCGTCGTCTCCTCGACTCAAGGAACACGGTTTTCTCGACGAAACGCCTCATCGGGCGTCCCTTTGATTCGCCGGAAGTTCGTCGCGCGAAAGAGCGATTCCCCTTCGAAATGACGCGCGCCAATAACGGCGGCGTCCTCGTTCAAGCCCGTGGTGAAACCTACACCCTCGCAGAGCTGAGCGCATTTGTTCTTCGCGAGGTTCGCGCGGTTGCGGAGAAGGAGCTTCAAGTTCCCTGTCGCCGGGCCGTCATCACCGTCCCTGCGAACTTCAACGAGCTTCAGCGGAGCGCGACGAAAGCGGCGGGACGTGTTGCTGGGCTTGATGTCCTCCGTATCCTGAATGAGCCAACCGCGGCCGCACTCGCGTACGGATATGGTGAAGGCAACAATGAACGGGTTGTCATCTTTGATCTCGGCGGCGGTACCTTTGATGTCACCGTCCTCGAGCTTGCGAACGACGTCTTCGAAGTTCTCGCGACGGCGGGCGATACCTACCTCGGTGGCGACGACTTCGATTCGCTGATTGCGGAACAGATGGCGGAAGCGTTTCTCGCTCATCATCGCTATGACCCGCGTGGTGATGCGCAAGCATACGAGCGTCTCCGCGCCGCCGGCGAGTGGGCCAAGTGCCAGCTGAGCCACCAAAAAGAAGTCCAGCTTCGCATCGAAGAGCTGGCATACGGCGATGGTGGCGCGTCGCTCGACCTGACATTTGGGATGACGCGCAAGGGACTCGAAGCGCTTGCCATGCCCTTGCTCGCGCGGGCGTTCGATGTCTGCGAAGAAGCGCTATCGGTCGCGGGTCTACGGCCTCAGGAACTCGACAACGTTATTCTCGTCGGTGGATCAACCCGGATGCCACTCGTGCACCGCATGGTCACGGAGTACTTTGGCAAGAAACCGCTGACCCACGTCGACCCCGATATCGTGGTGGCTCAAGGCGCTGCGATCCAGGGGCGTATCTTGGCTTCCGCGCGGGCGAAGAGTGCGATCGGTCGCGTCGCGCTCCGGAAGATTACGAAGGTCGGTGGCGGGATCCAGGAATCCAATGTCGCGCAACATCGCGATCTCACGGGGCCCCTCAATATCCCGCCAACGTCCGCTGCCGTCGTCGGAGGCGGAGCTGCGAGCGCGCTGGACGATATCTTCGACGACGCCCCCGCTGTTGCAACCCTCCAGAAGCCCAGCGCCCAGAACCCTGGTCTTCCGCCTCCTCCCCCGCCGCGCGCCCCAACTCCTCCGCCCCCGCCACCACCTCCGCCAGCTCCCGCGCCAGCGCCCGTTCCGGATTTGCCGTCGCTCGACGATACCTTTGATCCGCTTGCGTTCGATCCCGCCCCCGAGCCTCCCGCTCCTCCGCCAATCGAACCGGCACGGCCGCCGCTGCTCCTCGATGTCACCCCGCTATCGCTTGGCGTTGAGACCGTCAGCGGTTTCTGTGAGCGAATCATCGCCAGAAATTCACCGATTCCCACGGAGCAGACTCGCGTCTTTTCCACCGGGATGGACGACCAGAGTGAAGTCGTCATTCGCATCTGCCAAGGCGAATCGCGCCGACTGGAAGAGAACCAGGAGCTCGGTGCGATCGAGCTAACAGACCTTCGACCCGCAGCCCGTGGCGCGGTGCAAATCGAGGTAACGTTTATTCTCGATGCCGATGGAACCCTCCAGGTGCGGGCTGTCGACCTGAAGACTGGAAAGCGCCAACAGATCCGCGTCCAGCTTGTCGGCGCGACCGAAGAAGGGGACTTCGATGAGATGCAGGCGCGCCTAGAAGAGAAGATGGGCGGATGAGCGATAAGCTCGACAAGCTCGACTATTACACCCTCCTCGGGATCGCGGATGATGCCCCAAGCCACACCATTCGCGATGCGTTTCATCGGTTCGCGCGAAAGTATCATCCGGACAACCATGATGCGGGGAGCGATAAGCAGCGCCGTGCGACACAGATCTTTCGCCGAGGCGCCGAAGGCTATCGGATTCTTCGAGATCCTGAACTACGGCGCCGCTACGACGAGGGGTTGAGCAAGGGCCGGCTACGTCTACGCGATGTGGGGCACGAGAGCTCGAAAGGCGGGCGAAAGCAGCAGATCAACGTTCGCGCCCGGCCGTTTTTTCAACAGGCGAAAGCCGCGTTTGAGCGTGGGGACAAGCTAAACGCGAATCTGCAGCTGCGCCTCGCAATGCAATACGATTCCGAACACCCGGATATTGTCGCGCTCGCGGAAGCACTCGAAGCGGGCTAGCAGCCCGCTTCGCCCCGAATCCGCTTCGCAGCATTTTTACGCACACAAACGCCATCCGATTCTTACGAACGTGCCGATATCAGGCTGCACATCTGCTCAAGCGGACCGATGAATTCGTACGATTCTGAATCTCAAACGAGCTGAGAGGAACGGCTTTGCTCGCGGCTGTCTTGCCGCAAAGTCGCGCCCGCCGATCAGATGCGCTATCGGTGAGAAATGCGCACTGCGAAGGAAAGCCGCACCACATCAGAGACCTCGATCGAGGTTGAAGTTGGTCTGGATGGAACCGGTCGTTCGGACATTCAGACGCCGATCGGCTTTTTGACGCATATGGTGGAGCAGATTGCTCGCCACGGGCTCTTCGACCTGGTTGTACAGGCGAAGGGCGATACGCATATCGATGGGCATCATACAACGGAGGACCTTGCGATTACTCTCGGGAGAGCGGTCAAGAACGCGCTCGGGGACAAACGCGGGATCTACCGTTATGGGTCCGCGACATTGCCAATGGACGAGGCGTGCGTAACGTGCGCCCTCGATCTTTCCGGTCGGCCATTTCTCGTCTGGAATGTACCGATGCCCAAAGCGAGAGTCGGTGAGTTCGACACCGAACTTGCCGAAGTCTTTTTCGAGGGCTTCGCTCGCGGCGCCGAGTGCAACTTGCACATGCATCTGCACTCTGGCGAAAACCTGCACCACATCATTGAGATTTCGTTTAAGGCGTTCGCAAAAGCGCTACGCGCTGCAACGGAAAGGGACCCGCGGAGCGACGCGATCCCGTCCACCAAAGGAACGCTCAATGACTGAACTCCGAGAGTCAAAATGACGCTCGTGGTCGCAGACCTTGGTCTTGGCAACCTTCTCTCCGTCACTCGAGCGCTCGAACGAGCCGGGGGAAACGCGGTTCTGAGCGCGGACCCAAATCGCATTGCCGAGGCCTCCCATGTCGTCTTTCCCGGGCAGGGCGCGTTCGGTTCGGGGATGGAGGCGATGACGAGCGAGCTTCAAAGCGCGTTTCACCACCGATTCTCACTCGACCTGCCCTACCTCGGGATTTGCCTTGGAATGCAACTCCTCTATGCGTCGAGCGACGAGGCTCCAAACGTGGACGGGCTGGGGGTCTTCGACGGTCATGTTGGACGCCTGCCCGATGATGCGGCCGGAAAAGTTCCTCATATGGGCTGGGAAGAAGTTCAGAGCAGCCACCCTCTCCTTCCCGAGCGAGCGTGGTTTTATTTTGTGCACTCGTATCATTGCGAGGGAAGCGACGAGGTATGCGGTAGGGCCCAGTTCGGCAATTTTTCCTTCGCTGCGGCATGTTCGCAAGGGCGCGCGCTGGCGGTTCAGTTTCACCCCGAAAAGAGCCAGCACGCCGGTCATATGCTCCTAAAATCCTTCCTCTCTTCTTAGGGCCTGTCCCTATATTCTGGGCCGCCATCGCGCAGCCCTTGAAATCACAGAGCTTTCCGAGGCTCGTCGAAAGAGTACCACTCCTCCTCTCTTCTAAAAGCTCCGTGAATCCAATCATCTACGCTCTATCAACCCA
>JAHDCI010000236.1:0-2718 GCA_020629955.1 Myxococcota bacterium
GAAATGGAAAAAGCGCTTTGCGATACAGGCCGGATTCGCTAAGGAGGCTCCGTGGAAATCGATCTGGAACAGCTTCGTAATTTGATGGAAGCCCTGAACGAGTTTGAGCTCTCTGAGCTTGAAATCGAACAGGGACAAGAGCGCATTGTACTGCGCCGAGGTGGCGGAGTTGTGGCTCCCGTCGCGATGACGCACGCCGCGTCCATCGCTCCTCCTCCCCCCGCCGCCGCCGGCGCCGCCGCTGCCCCCGCTGCGCAAGAGGACGGAACCTTCATCACCTCCCCCTTCGTCGGAACCTTCTACTCGGCCCCTTCGCCGGATGCCGATCCTTTCGTGAGCGCGGGCAAGAACTTCTCCGCAGGTTCGACGCTCTGCATTGTGGAAGCGATGAAGCTGATGAACGAAATCGAAGCAGAGTTTTCTGGTGAGATTCTCGAAGTGCTCGTCGAGAACGGCAAGCCTGTCGAATACGGCGACCGACTCTTCCGCGTGAAGAAGTCGTAAGTCAGTCAACGATGTTTAAAAAAGTTCTGATCGCCAACCGCGGCGAGATCGCGGTTCGGGTCATCCGAGCGTGCCGAGAGCTCGGCATTCAGACCGTGGCCGTTCATAGCGAGGCCGACGAGCATGCGCTTCACGCTCGTTTCGCGGACGAAGCGGTCTGCATCGGTCCTGCGGATGCAACGCAATCCTATTTGCATGTCCCCGCACTGATCGCTGCGGCCGAGATCACCGGCGCGGACGCTGTTCACCCGGGATACGGCTTTCTCTCCGAGAACGCGGATTTCGCCCGAGTCTGCGCAAACTGCGGATTGGACTTCATCGGCCCGACTCCTGAAAATATGGAGCAGTGGGGCGATAAAGTTGCCGCGCGCGAACTCGCCGATCGGCTTGGCATGCCGCTCATGAAGGGCAGCGCCGTCCTCCGAGACGCAGACCATGCGGCGGAAGAAGCAGCGCGTGTCGGCTTCCCGGTGATGCTGAAGGCCTCCGGTGGTGGTGGCGGTCGCGGCATGAAGATCATCGAGAACGCCGAGCAGATGCGACGCGCGTTCCCGCAGGCACAAGCCGAGGCACTCGCCGGCTTCAACAACGGCGATCTATATTGTGAGCGCTACGTCCGTGAGCCGCGACATATTGAGTTCCAGGTGCTCGCCGACGGTAAGGGCGGAGCGTGGATTCTCGGCGAGCGCGAATGCTCGATTCAGCGCCGGCACCAGAAGCTCGTCGAAGAGGCTCCTTCGGTTGCGGTAAGCGAAGAGCTTCGACGCGACATGGGCGCGACGCTGAAGCGGGCGCTTATCGAGAGCAACTACGTCTCTGCCGGCACCGTCGAACTTCTGATGGACGAGCGTGGAAACCTCGCCTTCATGGAGATGAACACCCGCATTCAGGTGGAACATCCCGTCACTGAGATCATCACGGGAGTCGACCTGGTCGCCGCTCAGATCCGCATCGCGGCAGGTGAGTCTCTTGACCTGCCGGACGAGATCGAGCTGAAGGGTCACGCGATCGAGGTGCGCGTGAACGCCGAAGACCCGGACACGTTCGTGCCCTGGCCGGGCAAGATCGACGAGTACATCATGCCTGGTGGCGCTGGCGTTCGAATCGATAGCGGCGTCTACGCTGGCTTCACGGTGCCGCGCGCGTACGACAGCCTTCTCGCGAAGATCATCTCCTATGGGAAGACACGCGATCAGGCGATCGGTCGTCTCCGCCGCGCGCTCGACGAAACCTCGATCGGGGGCATTCGGACGAATGTGCCGCTGCACCGGCGAATCGTGCGACACCCCGATTTCATCTCCGGAAACCTCTCGACGCGCTTCCTCGAGCGTCTCTGACGACACCCGGAGGATGTCCATTCCGGACAATTCCCCGACGTGAACAAATCTTAATATTGCGTCCAGCTCTGCGTTGCGCGCACAAAAAACGCTGCAAAACCATGCTTTTGCAGCGTTTTTTTATCTAAGGCGCTCCAAGATGCGCGCCGCATACAACAAATGGGGCATCCAACCACGTTGGATGGCTAGCCCAAACCTGAAATTTTCTCCATATATACACTTCGGCGAAGATGAGGATCGCTGAACCATCAAGTTGGGAGTGACCGCCATCTCCTGTGGCCCATTCGGCCCGCACACGGCGCACCGAAAACGCTATGAAAATCTACACAAAAACCGGTGACGCGGGCGATACGGGCCTCTTTGGAGGGGGACGTGTATCCAAATCTTCCATGCGCGTCTGGGCCTACGGGGAAGTCGACGAGCTGAACAGTGTGATCGGCCTCTGCGCCATCACGCCAATCGATGAAGAGCGCTCTGCACTGCTCGCCGAAATTCAGCGCCAACTCTTTGAGATCGGCGGCGAACTTGCGACGACCGACGCTCGGCAACAGAAGGGCGGTCTACCGCAAATCAGCGAAGACGATGTCGTCGCGCTCGAGCGCGCAATCGACCAAGCCGAGGAAGAACTTGAGCCGCTGATGAACTTTGTGCTGCCAGGGGGCTCCGAGCTCTCCGCTCGCCTGCACCTGGCGCGCACAGTCTGCCGCCGCGCCGAGCGCAGGGTCGTTGCCTTGGCCGCTGAAGAGAACGTGCGGGGAGAGCTCGTTCGCTACCTGAACCGCCTATCGGACCTCCTCTTCACGCTCGCTCGACTGGCAAATGTTCGCGCAAACGTTCCGGACGTTCCATGGGTGCCTCGAAAGGGCAACGCCGCAGA
>JAHDCI010000236.1:2818-7153 GCA_020629955.1 Myxococcota bacterium
TTCGCGCAAACGTTCCGGACGTTCCATGGGTGCCTCGAAAGGGCAACGCCGCAGAATAAATCATCGTTTCTCGCGGTGCAGTTGATGTAGACGTCCAGCACACCAGTCCATCGCAGCGGTTTCGTCCCGAAAGATTTTGTGGGCGTGACGAGGGGGAGCTAACCAATAGATCGCTGTCGCGATGCCGAAGCTGACTCGGTCGCCGACGAGGGTCGCATGACCGACACAAAACCGTTCGAAGTCATGCGCGTGCTGCCGTGCGAACGTCGCGATATCTTGCCGAACTCGCGCATTGGGAAGCCCCTGCAACGATCTCATATCCAACAAGAAGACAAAGGGTGTTCGGGCAGTTAGAAGTTGTCGATACACCGCGTTTAATGCCGCGCCAGCACCTTGGTCTGCGTGAACTGGGAGCGTCCTGCCGACAACGAGAGGAAACCGAGAGCGGTCAACGTTCAGGTATTTGGCATAGTCTGGTTCTTTTGATGAGCGATTCGAGATTCGCGAATGCTACCAGGAAAGACCGACCTGAAAGTTTCCGTCGCTGAACGGCGTAAAGGAGAACCGAGCGCCGCTCTCGCGAGGCTCGGTTCAGATATGTTCTTACCGCTTGGTCGTGGGGAATTAATAGTGAGTCGAACCCCTACCAACTAGGTAGGTGGGTGCCGCATACACGCGCTTTAGGCTTCCCGATGACAGTCGCCGGTCCTGCACACCACGCGCGCTTAAGCTCCCTGTTCGAGAGAGTCAGGGATTCTTCTCGGTCCGCCCGAGCCTCGCAGAGGAACATAAGGAGAGTATAAGTCCGACTTATCGAAACGTCTATGCGGGCATCGATGCTTTCCTTGCGAACCGCATTTTCCATTCGATCACTCGAAACTCCCGATGGCGGCAAGCCTGTTCTACCGGAGGAGCGGACCGACGAGGGCCTGGCGTGTCTCCACGCCAAGAGATGAGGTCGGTGGGTTGGTTGGTGGCGCGCTCGTCGAGCCGCTCCTCCGGTAGGAAAATGCTTCGGGGGTTCTACCGGAGGAGCGGACCGACGAGGGCCTGGCGTGTCTCCACGCCAAGAGATGAGGTCGGTGGGTTGGTTGGTGGCGCGCTCGTCGAGCCGCTCCTCCGGTAAAAATGGATCGGTCTTGAAGAACGACCTCTTTCACCCTTCAACCACACGCCGGGACTGACAGTGGCGCGAGGCAGGTCCTCGGATGAAGCACAGAGGACCGCTGAGGGAGATAGAGAAGAGCGGAAAAGGTCGCTCTCCGAGACCGATCCATCAACGTTTCATCGGCCTCCTCGTTTCGAAGTGGAGTCGCGCGACAGCTCGGAGCCCCCCAGGTCCAAAACGTTCTTGGGCGCTTTGAGATGCTCTGAGGTTTTGATGGATCCGGGACCAAGAAGGGTCCCGAGGGGCTCCGAGCTATCGCGGAAAAAGGATTTCAGCCGGCCTCGAGCGGCTCCGATATGCGGCCCGCACGGAAGCACGAGACTGCGAGTGTGCAGAACCCTGCGGGCAGACAATGAACCTCGAGAGGTTGGAGTCAGAAGTCCATTGCCGAGAGAGTGGAGATTTGGAGAGATTGAGGGTTGCATATCGGAGCCGCTCGAGACGGCCGAAGAAGAGGGGAGGCGAACGTTCATCGAACATTCCCGGGAATGGAGAGGCGGGTGCCATCGGCGAGTTCGTAAACCGCTGCCTCCGCGACATCCGGAATCAAATAGGTCTCACCGGTGCCGCTCGTTCTCGCAGCGCGCTGAGCGAGCACCGGGCCGAGAGGCCGGCCGTCCGCATCGTAGGCGTGGAGCAAGATGGCACCCTCAGCGTCCGAGCGAACGAAGACCCGGTCCCACGTGGGTCGCTGAAAACGAGCAAGAGAGACCATCCAGTGCGGCATCGCCACAGAAGCGTTTAGTGCGGTATCCACATCCGAGAGGAGACGGTCATAGACAGAACCGGCTGTAAAGTCGCTGATCCATGGGGAGCCGCAGTAGCCCATGATGTCGGCGGCGGAGGGTTCGATGAAACGTCGCTCGCGTGAGTCGTAACCCCAGACGCCCGTCGAGCCATCCGCCTGCGGGTAGTCGCGATCGACCTCCCAAGGGGCATCGCCCGTGGTGCACGGCGAGTGAAGCTGGCCGAGATTGTGCCCGAGCTCGTGCAGCGCAATATTGCGATGGTGTTCAGAGCTCCAGCCGGTAACGATCGCCGCGCGGAAGGAGGGAATGTCGGAGAGGTTGGTGAAGGCCAGACCACCCGTGCAACGTCCGCGGCAGTATTCCTCGAATGTCTCCGCGGGGCGGACCATGCCGATGTAGTAAGCGCTATCCGGCGCGTTATCGGCGGCGCGAGTTCGCGCGACGAGCCGAAGCCCCGCGTCCCAGCTCGGAATGGAAGGAGTGAGCCGCGAGTCGAGATCGACTGCTTCGCGGACTCGCACGTTCACGTCCCTTACGGGGTAAATCGCGAGGAGATGCGCCCGCAGCGCGTCCATCGCGCCGGTTCCGGTATCGGGCAATCGCGCACTTCGGTCCGCGGTGTAGCGCAACGGGACCACCACCACGTTCAGCGTGGTTGCCGGCATCGCAGCAAGGGCGATGGATTCACCGGCCTCAGAAGGCAACATCGACCGTGAATCTCCGCCCCCTTCCGGGCTCCACAGGCTGACGCGAAGCTCCGCATCGCCCGTGACCAGGTCGCCGGGCAGCTCAAACTCGAAGAGCGATTCTGACGATGCGTCCGTGGACTCCGAAGTGATGCGCTTCACATCTTGAAACTCGTACACGCCCGATTCCGTGCGGACCTCAAGCAGCGCCGTCACTTCGCCAGCTCGCTCGCCTCGAATCGGACGAACGTAAGCGCGAATAATCGCATCTCGTCCGGCGACAATCGGGGCATTCCGAAACGTCGCTCGCCCTTCTTCCGCGAGGTCTACCTTCACGTTCTGGAAGCTCGCAAGCCCGTGAAGCTCCAGACCCATCGCGCGGCCATAACCGTCGAGGTCCTCACGGAACTCGATCGACTCGGACTCTTCCTGCGTGGGTTCCGGGCTCGTCGATCGCGACGTATCCAGCTCGTGTGAACGCCAAAGACCGCTTGGATCACACGCGGTCGAGACAGCGAGGAGGAGCGGAAGATATCGAGGCGTGTGATGCATGACCTAGGTACATTGCAAACCGCGATCCCACCCATTTTCCGATGTTTCGGAACGAGCCGTGTCGATTTCGTACACCTACCGTTCCAATCCGAAATACCCCTCTGCATCAGTTCGGATGGACCTTGCCGCCCAAACGAAGTACTCCTTGCCCCGTGATTCGATCGAAAATTCTCGGACTGGGATCTTACGTACCGGACCGCGTCGTCAAAAACGCGGAGATCCCTTATCTCAACCAACAGCACGAAGTCTGCGAAGAAAAGCAGACCGATACCAGCGACGAATGGATTCGTACGCGCAGCGGTATCGAAGAGCGTCGCTACGTGCCGAAAGACGAAGAGTGGTGGTGTTCCGACCTCGCCCTCCACGCGAGCCAGCGCGCCATCGAGGACGCGGGCATCGAAGCCAGCGAAATCGATTGCATCATCCTCGGAACGCTAAGCCCGGATATTCATTTTCCCGGGACCGCCGTGTTCCTTCAGGACAAGCTTGGCATCGCCAACGAGCGCGGCTGCGCCTGCTACGATATTCGTCAGCAGTGCAGCGCCTTTGTCTACGGCCTCGAGATGGCCGATGCGTTCATTCGCACTGGGAAGTACAAGAAGATCCTGCTGGTCGGCAGTGAGCTCCACAGCCACTCTCTCGATTTCTCGACCCGCGGCCGAAACGTCATGGTGCTCTTCGGAGACGGCGCAGGCGCGATGGTCCTCGGTCCGGAAGAGAGCGATAACGAGCGCTCGGGCGTCATCTACACGCACGGCGGCGCGGACGGCAGCGGCGCCATGCACCTCTACCTGAAGTGCTTTGAAATCTCGCAGTCGCCGATGGTCCAGTACGACGGGCTCGACTTCGAAGCGAACAACATCATGTTCCCGCAGATGGAAGGCAAGCGCGTCTTCCTTCACGCGGTTCGATCGATGATTATGGCCACCAAGGACGCGCTCGAGAAGACGGGCATGACCTGGGACGATATCGACTGGTTCGTGCCCCACCAGGCCAACCTCCGTATCAACGAGCAGGTCGTTCTGCACGCGAAGATCCCGCCAGAGAAGGTGCTCAACACGATCATGTTCTACGGCAATACAACGGCCGCGACGGTGCCTCTCACCATCGATCACTGGCGCAAAGAAGGAAAGGTCAAGAAGGGCGATATCGTTCTCTCGGCCGTTTTCGGTTCCGGATT
>JAHDCI010000237.1 GCA_020629955.1 Myxococcota bacterium
CCAGACGCAAGCCTTCCAAAAACTCGGTGGTGAGGACCAGCGTGTTCTCGGAGACCGGTTCATCCGAGGATGGATCGGTCGCCGGCCGGCCGAACTGATAGAGCGCGAAGAGCACCGCACCACCGAAAGCGAACTGGAAAAGTGGTTCGTTTCGAAGCCGGGCAAGCATCATCTATTCACGCCAACCCGGGGGGCAGCTCAACGTCTCCGCAGGCGCGCCCGCAGGAGCGGACTGTTGGAACACATCCGCTCCGGGAGATTCCGAAAGCAACTCAATGGACTTAAAGCGCACCAATACATCCGCCTCGCGAACGGGGTCTTCAAAACGGATGACTTCCGGCATCGCCACGCCCCGCCCTTCTCCATCGAGGGGATCGGCAACGACCTCATGCTCGTGAAAGGTCACGCGCCATCGCGTCGTGCCATCCGGTGCAAAAACCTCCGAACGAACCAACCGCAGGTGCTGCTCTTCGGGAGGCGCATTCATATCGAACGCCCGAACCTCGTATGCAAGCTCCTGGCGAGTCCCGTCTTCGGCCTGAAGACTCACGACATATCCTTCGTCGCCGCACGCGAGCGCGGGTCCATCCGGCGCCTCGATTCGCGGCGAATCTCCAACGAGGAGTCGCGCGACATCCGCCGCGGGCATCGCCACGCCGAGCAGCCTCGCGATATTCTCAGGGCACGCTTCGCCTTCAAAAAAGCGACTCTCGCGCATGTCGAGCAACTGAAAGGATTCCTCATTCGCGGTGAGGATGGCCGCGGGTCCCAGTTGGGTCAGCGCATCAAAGCGCACCGAGCCTGGTCGCTCTAGCAACATGAGCACCGTGCCTCGGATGCGTCCGTTCTCGCCACGCTGGTCCACCCGAGCTTCGGCCCGAATCGCGCCAATGGTGCGATGTTGGGACCGGTGCATGCGCATCAGTCGCGCGGCATCTGTGTGCGGGATCGTGGGACAGCTCGCGCGAGGACAGCCCACGACAAAGGGGAGCGATAGGAGCGCTGCGGCGCATTGGGTCGTGAAGAAGCGTGTCATGGAAGTTCCGTGCGAAGATGGATACTGGTTTCGACCGCTCGGGTACGCAAAACGAAGCATCCGGAAATTCTCAAGAGCCCATCGCCAAACGGACCGAAGCGCCTCGGAGGCGAGCTTCGCACGCCATGGATGGGTCAAAGGGGGCCGCTCATGCGCCCAACGTGGTTGCAATGCGCGGTTCGCGAATGAGGATCGCAGGATCAGAGGTGCCGGATCATCGAATCTACTGCTACATTCCGCCCATGCTTCGACGTTTTTCACCTACGCGCGCCCTTTTCTGCGGCGTGATGTTGAGCGGCCTCGTTGGTTGTGTCGCCGATGACCCCGTGACTTCCCGATCCGAAGAGATCATCAACGGAAGCCGTGAAACGGCTCAGCCTTCGGTGGTTGCCGTACTTAATCTCGGTCGAACCGGCGCCGGTGGGCTGTGTTCTGGGACAGTCATCTCTCCCTACGCTGTCCTCACCGCGAAACATTGCGTCTATCGAGATGACGGCAGCGCGGTCGCAACGGTCGATCTCGGCGTCGCCGTGGGACACGACGTGATCAACGAAGGCGGCATCACGCAATTCGCGGGCGTCATCGACGTGCGCGCGCCCGGCAGTGGATGGGACCCGGATCGAGACCTTTCGAACGGCACCGATATCGCGGTGTTGATCACGGATGCGCCCCTATCGCCCGGCGCGATCGGCGTGGCTCCGACACGTCCTAGCGTCGGAGCGACGGCGCGGATCACGGGTTTCGGGCGCACCAATCCAGATACATCGGTGGAATCGAGCGGACTGAAATACACCGGCACCACGCAGATTGCCGAAGTCGGTGCCAACCTCATCCGCACCAGCGGCAGTTCGTGGACCTGCCAAGGCGATAGTGGGGGACCGCTCTTCGTGGACGGTCGAATCGTCGGCGTCACCAGCTTCGGCATTGGCGGCTGCGGATTTCGTAGCGCCCACTTCTTTACCTCCGTGGCACCCCATATCTCGTGGATCGGCGAAGCCCAGAGCTATCGCCCGCCGTGTACGCCCTCCACAGAGGTCTGCAATGGCATCGACGACGATTGCAATGGAGAAGTCGATGAGGTCGCATGCTCCAACCTCGGTGACGATTGCACCACGGACTCTCAGTGCCGAACCGAATCCTGTCAGACCGTCGACGGGCGACGTCAATGCGTGACGGCCTGTGATCCCGCAGATCCTATTCCTCGCTGCGCGATCGGTTGGCGCTGCGATCCAACCGGTTGTGGCACCGGGCGGTGCGTACCCAGCGCTGCTGGCTCGCTCCCGGAAGGCGCGAGCTGCTCGGATAGCGCACAGTGCGCCAGCCAGCAGTGTACCGAAGTAAACGGAGCGCTTCGATGCGCGCGGCAGTGCCGCATCGAGGAGGACCCGTGTCTTGATGACACCGTCTGCGACGACTCAACCGGCTGCGCTCTCTGCACGCCGATCGCGGAGTCGAGTCGCCCCCGCCCCTTCACGTCGGTCTGCGACGACAATAGCCAGTGCGCGAGCGGCGACTGCGAGCTCGACATGGGAGATGCTTTCTGTTCCCGCGCCTGCACCGGACACGACGATTGTTCCTCTGGCGGCGCGTTCCGTTGCCGAGCGGGGCGTTGTGTGCGCGGGCTCCCCGCGCAGCCGGGCGAAACCTGCGAGAGCTCCGACGACTGTGTGCGCGGAGAATGTGCGCAGGTCGAGAGCGACAACCTCTGCGTGCTCCCATGCGAAGAGGGCTGTCCGGCTCCGCTGGTTTGCGGAGAGACTTCCGCCGGCATGCGCTGCGCGCCTCCGGGGCTTTCCCTCGGCGAGACCTGCGGAGACAATAGCGAGTGCCGTAGCGGCATCTGCGCAGGCACCTGCACCGTGCTCTGTGACGACACCCCCTGCCCTTCGGGCTTCGACTGTGTGCCGGCCGGCGCAGTTAGCGGCTGTTTCCCCGCTTCGGAAGGAGGCGGCGATGGCGGCATGGGCATGGATACGGATGAAGGCGGTTGCTCGACCTCCGGCACCCCGACCGGACATCTCGCGTGGATGCTGGCGCTCGTCGCGATCTCCCGGCGCCGGCGCAATCCGTAACGGGTGAGTGGATAACGTCCGAAACCGCTTCGCGGTGTTTCACGTACTCCAAACGCCAACCGTCTCTCGCGACGCACGTGCGAGACGAGTCTGAGAATCAGACGCATCTGAGCGCACAAACAAAGGGCGCTGCTAGTGCCTGATCAAATCGCTAGAAGGGCCCTCTTCCGCCAGGAACGCCGAGGCGAGGTACGCTCTTCCTTCGATATACTCGGCATGTCGTTCGCCCTTCGAAGCTCGCCTCGGCGCACCTGACGAAAGATCATCCCTTCTATCGATGCGATCCCCGCACTAGAGTCACCGAGGATTTCTCACACAAACGCCGAGACGGGCTCGTCTCGGCGTTCTGCTTTTGTTACAAACGCAGGGTCCGCGAACATTTTCCCATTCGAAGAACTTATGAAACTTCTCCGCTCTCTCACGATTTTATCCCTCCTGCTCGCGCTCGCTTGCGGTGACGACGACACCACCGACGGGGGCATGGAAGATGCCTCCACGGATACCGCGACCGATGTTGAGCCGGATGTGCCTGCACCGACGTGCGATGGGGTCGAGGAATTCGAAATGCCAAGTGCCGATCCCCACGAGGATCCTCTCGGCGCAGCGGACGGCGAAGCACGCGCAGGACTGCTTCCTGCATCGGCGCTTCCGGAAGAAGGCAGCCTTCTTACCTGGGACGAAGGCGACTTCGTTCTTGCCAACGATCGCGTCGCGATCGTCATCGAGCAGGCCGGCGAGTCCGAGGGTTACGATATCTGGGGCGGAAAACCCGTTGGCGTTGCGCGCATCGAAGGCGGGGAAATGGTGAACCCGGCGGACTTCAACGAAGTTATCCCCGCCATTGGACGCTTCTCATTTGAGCCGACAACGGTTGGCGTCTTGTCCGATGGTAGCGATGGCGGCCCTGCGGTCGTGCGCGCGGTCGGTCCACTCCGCGCCATTCCCTTCGTCGACGAATTCGCGGCGGCGCTCGCGCCCGGTGATTTCCGACATATGCAGGTCGCGGTCGACTACTCGCTCGCTCCCGGCGCGTCGACCATCGACGTCAGCTACACCGTGTCGAACGATATGCCACGGGGTTTCCGTACGCTCCTACTCGCGGTCATCTTCCAGTCCTCGCGCATGCCTATCTTCAGCGAGGAGGGCTTCGGCGTCGAGACGGGGCATGAAGGCTGGGTGGGTTATGATTCCCCGGATACGACAAGTTACATCCTCTCGCTGAGCGAGGGAACGCAGCTCACCCTCGAGCTTGCCGGCGCAGGCCTCTTCCAGCGTACCCCCGTCATCATCGACCCCTGCGGTCAGACGGTCTTCGACTACTACTCCATGACGGTCGGCGATGCAGACGGCATGGAGGGAGCAAAGGCCGCATTCTGGCAAGACAACGGCGAGTCGCTAACGACGATTTCGGGCGAGATCTTTGAAACCGCCGAAGTCCCGGCCGAGGGCGTGTATGTCTTCGCCGAAAACTCAGACGGTCATGTTCTGACGCGTGACCTCACCGGCGCGGACGGCGCGTACTCAATGCGTGTCCCAGAAGGTGAGTCCGTGACCCTTCGTACCTACCGTACGGCGGATGGTGTTGGCGATGCCTTCGCGGATCCGGAGAGCGCACCGCTCCTCGGCGAGCGGGGCGTTTTGCAGATCGAGACCGTTGACGGCGACGCATCACCGATTCCCGTTCGCATTCAAATTCGCCCGTCCGATTTCCGCGGCGTGCCGGCAAAGTACGGCGCTCCCCGGCGTCTTTCCGGCCGCACGCACACGCTCTTCCCAGTCGATGGAAGCGCCAGCATTCCGCTACCTCCCGGAGACTACCAAGTGACGGTCTCTCGCGGCTTTGAGTACACCCTATTCGACTCGATGGTGACCGTCACGGCAGGCGCCACGAACGAACAGTCGATCGTTCTCGATCGAGTGGTCGACACCACCAATGTGATGTGCGCCGACTACCATATCCACACGACGCGCTCGCCGGACTCGCCCGACGGCGCAAACTTCAAGCTCCGTTCTGCGGCCGCCGACGGAGTCGAGATCCCGTGTCGTAGCGACCACGAGTGGGTCCTTGGGTGGGAACCCCTCGTCGCGCCCCTCGGTCTTTCAGACCACCTCTATGGATTGAGCTCGCTTGAGCTCACGACCTTCGCATGGGGCCATTTTGGAGTCGTTCCCGTTCAGCCGCGCCCCGACCAACGCAACGGCGGCATCTTTGACTGGGTCGGTCGAACCCCCGGGGATGTCTTTGACGAAGTTCGCGAACTCGATGAAGACCCGGTCATCATCATCAACCATCCGCGCGGGGTTGCGGCATCCGGCTACTTCACCGCGGTTGATTTGGATCCGCTCACGGGTGAGGCCAATAACCTCGACCTCTGGAGCAACAACTTCGACGCGATCGAAGTGTTCAACGACGGCTCCTTCCGCGGCAAAATGGAAGAGGTGAACGATTGGTTCGCGCTTCTCAACGCGGGACAGCGCGTATTCGCCGTGGGCAGCTCCGACTCACACACGGTGATGAGCGGCTCGGCGATCGGTTACCCCCGAACGTGCCTCCGGGTTGGAACGGATGACCCGAACGAACTCCGCGCGATGAACGCCGACAACACTGTGCGAGACGCAACCCGCGATGGTGAGTTCACGGTTGTTGGCGGCATCTATATCGACGCGACGGCCCGGGGCGGCGTGCAGCCCGGGGGAGAAGTCACCGGCGCGATGGCGACCGAATCGATCGACGTGCGCGTCCAAGCGGCTCCGTGGGTGGATGTCGACGTGCTCGAGGTTTGGGTCGACGGCGAACTCGTCGAGAGTTTCGATATCAACGCCAGCGAAGACGTGATTCGTTTCGAAGAAACCATCGAAGTCACCACGGGGAGCTACGTGGTCTTCCACGCTGTCGGCGACGAAAACCTCGGACCGGTGCATCCAGGCAAGCAGCCCTTCGGCGTCACGATGCCGATCTTCTTCACGCCATAGAGGACGACGAGTCGAAGAATGGAAAAACGCCCGCGAGAGCGGGCGTTTTTCGTTGGCCGTCAGGAAGGCGGCGGATATTTCTCGCGATTCTTTTTCATCTTCCGAGTAACGACCGCTTCAAGGTCAATGCCCGTTCGTTCAACAAACATCATCAGGCTCACGAAGACGTCCGCGACTTCGTCTTCCACGCCGCCGCGATGCTCGGGGTGCTGGCAATGAGCGTCGGAGTCTTCTGACGCGATCCACCGAAGTTCCGCGAGGAGCTCGCCGGCTTCGCTCGCAACGGCCATCGCCAGGTTCTTGGGATCGTGGAATTGCTCCCAATCTCGCTCGTCGACAAAGGCGCGAATATCTGCGCGCATCCTCTCGAGCGGCGTGCTCAAAGTTTGCCGAGCATGGCGTCGATACGAAGGCGAGGCATCGCCCGAATCGCTTCAACAAAGATGCGCTTGCTCATCTTGCTTTCGCCGGCACGTCGGTCGACAAAAATGATCGGCACCTCTTCGACCTTGTAGCCGAGGCGAAGCGCACGGTACGTGAGTTCAACCTGAAAGGAGTAGCCAACGGATCGAACCTCTTCGAGCGGGAGCGCTTCGAGAAGCGAACGCCGAAATCCTTTGTAGCCGCTCGTGAGGTCCCGAACGTCCACGCCCAGCATCATGCGGCTGTAGAGGCTGCCGCCCTTGCTCAGAAAGTGCCGGCCCGGCCCCCAGCCTTCGACTCCGCCGCCTGGAATATTGCGCGATCCGATCACCAGGTCCGCGCCACGTTCAAAGGCAGCGACAAAATCGGGCAGATAGCGCGGGTCGTGCGAAAGATCCGTGTCCATCTCGTAGATGAACTCGTAGTCGCGGGCGAGCGCCCACTGAAAGCCCTCGATGTAGGCGGTCCCCAGACCGAGCTTGCCGGGCCGATGCATCACGTGGACGCGCGGATCGGCCTGAGCGATCTGCGCGGCGAGCGCTCCAGTACCATCCGGGGACGCGTCATCTACAACAAGACAATGCGCATCCTCCCGCGCCTCGAAGAGACCATCGAGGAAGGCAGCGAGGTTGTTTCGCT
>JAHDCI010000238.1 GCA_020629955.1 Myxococcota bacterium
TTGCCGGTGATCGTCTGTGTCACTCGCTCGGTTCGGAGAATCACCCTCAGGTGATAACACGCGTCACCGAATCGTCACGTGCGCAATGCGACACATGTCGGTTGATTTCGAATCTGCCCAAAGAGAGGTTGCTCGGTGACTCCGTTTCGTCGGTCGACCCGAAATTCATAGCGTCTATCGCTAGCTAGCGCGTGACCCGAATCGCTCGAAGAGCCTTCTTTCGCCCGGAACGCCGATCCGAGCCTCGCTCTTCCCTCGACATACTCGGTATGTGGTTATTGACCAAAGCTCGCCTCGGCGTCCCTGACGAGCGACGTGCCCTTCCATCGATTTGATCCCCGCACTCGAGATCGGCCGCGTCCCGTTTGCATAGAAGGCCCTTGGCCTGCTAAAGGAGCGCCTCACGTGCGGCGACGACCAAGCGTGATTCGCTTTCCAGCACGCTCGAGCGATTCGGCTCGTGGTGTCGGTGTCCGAGGAAATCCCGAAAACGGGCGGGCGCCGGGAGGCAGAGTTTTTCGAAGGAGTATGGTTTGGCAGGAAAGAAGAGAGGCGGCGGACGCAGAAGGAAGAACCGCGACTTTAACCGTGAGGATAAGCGTGACGATCACGTCAAGCTCGAGGGCGTTGTCAGCAACGTCTTCGCCGGTGGACAGTTCGAGGTTCAGACCGACGCGGGTCCCGTACGCGCCCAGCTCTGTGGGCGAATGAGAAAGTTCCGCATCCGCGTGATCCTCGGCGATCACGTCACGGTCGCGCTTTCCCCCTACGATCTGACCCATGGGATGATCGTCTTCCGAGCCAAATAGTACTTACTTCTTCACGGGGTTGCCTCGTGAGAAAAAAGGCCTCCTATTCGGGAGGCCTTTTTGGTTGGGGCGAATCCCGCGAGCCGTATCGCTACGGGCGGAGAGAGGCGTGGCCGGGCAAGAGGGCCATCGGAGATTCCGACGGGCTCGCCGAGATCGTCAGCGCGTATTCAAGCGCGTTCCGCATCGGCATCGAGATCGATCGTCCCTCGCCGGCGCTATTGAGCTGAGCCTCGAAGTCGCTCGGCGACCGAGCTTCTGCGGCCTGAGCACCGATCGGTCCAAGTACGTAATCGAGCAGCCCGCTTGGACGCCATGGCAGCACCACGACCTGTGCGTCGGCGCGGAGATTCGCACGGCTCCGCGCTTCGTCGATCGCGGCAAGTGTTCCGCCGAGATGGTCCACTAGTCCGAGGGCATGCGCCGCGTCTCCGCTCCAAACCCGGCCGCGAGCCACCGCGTCGATATCGGCAATGGGCATGTCCCGACCCTCATGGATGCGCGCTAGAAAGAGTCCATAGGAGCGTCGAATCTTGTCTGCGAGCGTAGCCCGCTCGTCCGCGCTGAAGGGCCGGTAAAGAGAGTCGAGTCCCGCCCGGCGTCCCCGTTGCATCTGGTGGACGCCCACCCCAATCGCTTCGGCGAGAGGCTGAAAATCGACTTTCCCGAGGAAGATTCCAATCGAACCCGTGAGTGTTGCGGGATCTGCGAAGATCACATCTGCCGCGCTCGCGACGTAGTAGCCCCCGCTCGCCGCCATCGCTCCCATCGAAGCGATGACCGGCTTCTGCTCTCGTGCGGCTCGAATCGCGCGCCAGATTTGGTCGCTTGCGACCGCAGAGCCGCCAGGGCTATCCACGCGAAGGACGATGGCGCGAATCGTCGGGTCCGCCGCCATTGCCTGAATGGAGGCGCAGATCGTGCGTGCGCCGCTCTGATGGATTTCCAGTAGAGGCAGGTCGACGTTGTCGCCATCGACGATCGTACCGTCAATCACCAGCATTCCGATTCGTTGCGCGATACCGTAGTTGTCGGCGAGCTCGGCGCGGGGACTACGTCGTCGAGCGGCGGTTCCCATGGTCTCGGCCAGATACGCGCTGAGGTCGTTTGTATCGGCTCGCGTTACCCATCCTTCGGATTCGGCTTCGTCTGCGAGATACGGCCCATTATCGATCCACCCACGAACGTTTGCTTCGGTGGTCTCGTAGTCCGAAGCGAGGTCGTGAACGAAGCGCTCAGTCACATCGTCGAGAAGCCCGGCGCGCTGCCTTGTTGCAGCCGGGCTACCGCTTCCGCGAGTGTATTGTTCGACGGCGCTCTTGAAGTCACCGATGCGCACAAAGTCCGCGCGGACGCCGAGATTTCTCAGCGCATCGCCGTAATACATCGAGGTCAGAGCAGGACCTACGAGGCGCACATATCCGGATGGATCGATGAACGTGCGATCGGCCCCGGCGCAGGCATATTGCTCGCTTCCGTTGGCCGTCGTGAGATGGCAGAACACCGGCTTTCCTGCTGCCTGAAGGGCTGCGATGGCTTCCCGGATCTCTTGCGCTTGGGAGAGATTCATCCCGGTCGAATCGAGTCGCAGTAGGACTCCGCGGACGTCGCCATCGCTCCGATCTCGGTCGAGCTTCAGAAGGAGCGCGAGCAGTGAGCGTGCCCCGATTCCGCGGACCTCAATCTCGTGGACATAACCTCGAAGCGGGACGCCTTCTTGATGGTGTTCCGCAGAGAGTCGTGCCCCTACGCTCGCCCATTCCGTTCCGAAGCCTCCACGGAGCTCCGCCGTGCCCATCTGAACGTCGATGCCGGCTTGAACCGCAAACGCGATGTCGTTCGAAAATCCAGGATCCCGGCTCGCTTGAGTATTCGCCCAGAGGCGACCGACCCGAGGAACTTCGAGACCGACGAGACCACCCCATCCAATGCGCCCATCGGTTGCAGCTGCGACGTTGGCCTCAAATACCAGACGGCGTGTTCCGAAAGGTCGCAGCTGCGCGGCGGCACTGAGCGTTAGCGGAATATCTTGCGACGCGGTCGTTAAGCCGGCCGGTCCGAGGACATCGTACGCCGTAATGTCGACGGCGAAGTACGGTGAGGGTCGCCACGCGACGCCGAGGTCCACGCTCGTGGCCCCGCTCGATGGGCTGGCGAAGGGGACTTGAAAGCGCAGCGCTCCACCGACGGCGAGGTGGGTGCCAAAGGCCCAAGCGGCCGCGAGCGAGAGTCGACCCGTCCGAACGAATTCGTTTTCTCGATCGAGATCAAGCGAACCCCCGATGGCGAGCGGAATCAGGGGGAGCGCAGCCGCCCCGTAGAGCGCGTGCTGAAGGTGGCCCTCGTCGAACGAAAGCGCGTACTCAACATCCCAGCCCTCGGTCCAGGCGAGCGATGCCGGACTGGTCTCCACTGCGAAGGCGCCCCGCGGCGCGACAAGAGAAGCGCCCGGCAGATATGAGCCACGGGTCAAGCGATCGACTTGAGCCTCCGCAGGCGCCGAAATGACGAGCGCTATGAGAACGGCTGAGCAGGCGAAGCGCTTCACTCGATCGCCCTCAGATCCGTGCGGTCCATGTCTCGTGAGAACACCGGTGGTTGTCCGATTGGAGCCTCACGGTCGACGCGCATCGGTCCTTGAAGCTCCTCGCCAGTCCATACGTCAAACCATGTGCCCTCCGGGAGGTAAACGCTGCGTGAAGTCGCTCCTGCGGCTGTTACCGGGGCGACGAGGAGCTCATCACCAATCAGGAATTGATCCGATACAGCACATGCCTCCTGATCTTCGGGGTAGTGGAAGAGCAGGTGTCGAAGAATGGGCGCTGAACTCTCCTGCGCCTCATCCGCTAGACGTCGAAAGAGGGGCGACAAAGCGTCGTGCACTCGAGCGAATCTGCGAAAATGAGCGGTGGTCTCTTCGTCTCGTTCCCACGACCAGTTTTCAAGCTTGTCGTCTCCCTCATGCGTCCGCATCACTGGCGTGAACGCACCGAGCTCGGTCCAGCGCAAGAAGAGTTCCTTCGTGCTCGGTCCACCAGAGAAGCCCGCGATATCGTGCGTGACGTGAGGCTGTCCACTGATGCCCATGTTGAGAAGCGCGGGCACGACCGTGGGAAGCCCATCTTCGACCGTAAAGTCGGCCTGCTGGTCTCCCGCCCAGTGAAGCTGCGCGGCGCCTTGAACGCCGGTCCACCCAGAGCGCGCGAAGTACACGAAATCGCCGTCGGGGCGTGCGATCTCCATCGCCTCCCGAGCGAGCTGCTGCCAGAACTCGGGGTAGCGGTTTCGGAAGGCATGAGCATCGCTGCCATCGGAGAGCACTGCATCGAAGGGAGTCCATTCCGCGAAGTCGTGCATCCAGCCATCGAAGCCATACGTGTTGATCATCGAGACCAGCGCATCGCGAACATAATCGCGCGCCGCTTCGTTGGTGAGATCCGCGTGGCTCGATGTTCCGTTCGGCGCGAAGAACTCGTAGGGCTCCCCATCGCTGTTCTGAATCAACAGACCGTTTGCGGCCATTTCTGGGAAGTGGTTTTCGAGCTCCGTCGCGATGAATGGGTTCGCGTATGCCAAGAATCGATAACCACGTTCGCGGAGGTCTGCGACCATTTGGGGAAGCTCAGGATAGAGTTCGTCGTCCGCTTCCCAGCGATACTCCACGCCGAATCCCCCGCCGAGGTTCATCCGGATTCCCGTCCAGTCCTGAACCCAGAGAGCGCTGGCGTCGATGTCTGCTGCCTCGAGGGCGTCTGCTTCCGCGAGCACGGCGTCCCGTCCGCCCTGGGCGGCAACCCAGAGTCCGAAAGCCCAGTCCGGGAGAGGTGCCGGCCGGCCGACTACCGCGCTTAGCTGTTCGACGACGTCGAGGGGGGTCGGTCCCGTGAAGACTGTCCATTCGAGCGGAGCGCCAGATTCAACTTCGATCCAGGCGATGTCCTCGTCGGTGGTGCAAAGGTCAACCAAGGTTCTTCGGTCCGTGTGAAAAAGGACACCGAAACCTCTGGGGTCGAGCCAATAAGGCATCGGGAAATACGTCGTGTGAGCATCTCCAGTGAGGCCTCGGCCAACACCTCCAGTGCGGCTGATACCCTGCTCGCCGACGATGAGATCGAAGGCCTCCCCGCGCTGGTTTGTGCCGTTGTACTGCTCTCCAAAACCATAGAATCCCCCAGAGGCATCCGGACATGCGAAGGGCATCGCGATGGAGTTCGCTTCGTTGCCCTCGGCGAGCGCGAAGCTGTAGCGCAGGGTCTCGCGCTCCACTCGAATTCGGAGGGTGCCGCTCGGGCCCGACTCGAGCGCGTAGGGAATTGAGAGTTCGCCTTCTTGGGAGAGCTCCGGAATTCCGAAGGGGGGCATTTCCTGAGTTTCTTCCTCTCCCCTACGGAAAGCGGGGATACCGGTCGTCGCTTCGATTCGTGTCGTGAAGGTGCGCGCGATCGGTCCTCGGTCGGGGGCTGTCACGAGCATCTCTTCTCCGCGAAGCTCGAGCGCGACCCGCCCGTCTGGATGAACGATGACCCTGGTTTCTTCGTCGAAACGGAACGATCGTGGCTCCGGTTCTGGGTCGCTGCACGAGAGTGAGATCAAGCCGCAAAGGGCGAGGAATGGAAGAGAGCGAACGAGCATGAATTTCGACATGGGTAAGGGCAGCAGACGCGATAGGGTGAAGCGCGCCCGGATTTGGGTGAGACTACCCCATTCTCTTCCGAGCTTCGATAACCGCGAGAAAGGTTCTTTCGGCGATTGCGAGGATTCAAGATGTGTGCGTGCTTCGTCCCGGACGGCCGTTTCGGTAGTCTTCGTCGTAACGCCGATTTTGATCGCATCCTGGGAGCGATCCGCCCGCCGGTTGCGAGGGGTCCTGCCCGTACGTCAGACTCCGCGGGTCATGCACAGAGTTAGCGAAAACGAGCAAGCGATCGCGCGCGTCGGCGCGGGAAAGTACCCGCGTTTCGTTTTCCGAAATCTCCTTCGACAGGGGGGCTTCCGAGACGATTCGCCGACCTCTGGAGCTTCGAGGCGCATGAGGGCCGGTCGCTAAGCGAAGAAGCGATGGACTTCCTCAAGCAGGCAACGACGCGAGTTCGAGAGTGGTTGAGCGGACCCCACACCTTTTGGTTGTGTCTGCTCCTCTTCGCTGTCGCTCTCCTTGGCGGGATTCGTTACCCGCACACGTGGGCCTACACGCACTATCTCTTCACCTATCAAGAGGGCGTCACAAAGCGCTCCCTGATTGGCGAGATCGTGCGTCAACTCGGCGAACCTTCGCTTTTCGAATACCCGACATTCTTCTGCGTCTCGCTCGCTATTTTTCTCGCGACCTGCGCGAGCATTGTTTTGGTGATGCACCGCATGCGAGAGCGGCGCTGGCTATCTCTCAACATGGCGCTCATGGCCTACGCCTCGTCCTTCGGGGTGGTCTATATCGCGCACACGATCGGATACGCCGATACGTTGATGGTCTTGCTGCTCTGCTCGACGCTGCTCACCCGCCGCTTTTGGTCAAAGATGGTTCTTGCGAGCGTCGGGATGGTCTTCCTCGTCTTTGTTCACGAGTCCGCCACGATTCTTATTTTTCCGATCCTCTGGACGCATCTGATCTGGCGGGCTCGCCAAGATTTCGATTCCGCGAAACTCACCGCAATCGTGGTGCTCGCGTGCACGGTGGTGGGGCTGACGTGGTGGATCGTGGGTCAGACCTTAGAGGCGGCGCAGGTTCGCCGACTCTACGATGCGGCGGTGCCGATCGCGGGTGGCGCGAACGTCCGCCGAGATGCGCTCGCAGTTCTATCGAGAGATGGTGCCGAGAATCTCGAGACGATGTGGCGCCTATGGACCACCACCAACCATGGGCGAAACGTCCTCGGTGTGGTCTATGTCACGGCCCCGGTGGCGAGCTACTTCGTCTTTCTCGTTCTCCGCTTTGGACGCCGCGCGGCGAATGCGACCTGGTGGCTTCTCGCGCTTACGGTGATGGGCATGCTGACGCCGTGCATCATGCTCGGATTGGGCTGGGACAGCGGACGCTGGCTTTCGTTCCTGGCGACGACATCACTCGCCGGTCTGGTAACCATCGCGCAGCAGGTTCCGAAGGAGGATCGCGGGCAGCGATTCGCCTGGTTCGACGTTGTCGGCGTAGGTCTCGTGGCGCTTCACTTCTATGGTTCGGTCGCGATGATGGATGGCCGAGTCGTCGAGCGGCCCCCCTTCGACCATCATGCGCAGCAGATCGAACGCTGGCTCGAGGGAGAGGATTCGTTCTTCCACCCCGGTGAGTTTCGTCCCTAG
>JAHDCI010000031.1:0-36165 GCA_020629955.1 Myxococcota bacterium
TTGTGTGAGCCGCTCCACTCGATGGGACACCCACTTTGCGATCGCTGCTCGATGGGACACCCATGTGGTTTCGATGGGGGACACCCACTTTTTGAGCAACTCGTTCGGTCACCGGCCGATAACCCTGCATGCGTCCCCGAAGTGAACTCGTCGATCTTGCCACCACGCCTTGGTATCACTGCATTCAGCGTTGTGTGCGACGCGCTTGGCTTTGTGGAGTTGATCCCTACACCGGCAAGTCGTTCGAACACCGACGCGAGTGGGTCGAAGAGCGACTGAAGCTCGTGACTTCGGTCTTTGCCATCGACTTGGCGTCTTACGCGATCCGCAGCAATCACGTGCACACGCTCGTAAAGATAGTGCGTGAGCGCGCAGAGTCATGGTCGAATGATGAGGTGAGGGAGCGTTGGTTAAGCCTCTACCCGGGCACGAAATCGCGCTTTGTTCAAGCTCCGAAGAACAAGCGCGAACGTGATCAAAATGAGAAGCAAATCGAAGAATGGCGTTCAAATCTCTGGAGTCTGAGCTGGTTTCAGCGTGCTATCTCGGAGCCGATTGCTCGACGTGCCAATCGGGAGGACGAATGCACAGGACGATTTTGGGAGGGGCGATTTAAGTCGAAAGCAATCCTCGACGATGCGGCGCTGATCACCTGCATGGCGTACATCGATCTCAATCCCATTCACGACGGCGAAGCCCAGACACTCGCTGCCTGCAAGCACACGTCGGCGCGAGCACGCCTCGATGCGTTCCAAGAAGCGAAACGTCGCGCGCAGCTTTCAGGGCGTCCGTTGAAAACCCGAAACGCGAGCCCGGGCCACCTTCTGACGATGTCGCTACGTTCCCAACAAGAAGCTCGCAAGACGCCCATTCCACTCTCGCATGGGGAGTATGTCGAACTGCTCGAGTGGTTGGTGGCGAAGAAGAAGGTCTGTGAACGCGACGTTGCAAAACCACTCGAAGATTGCGGTATTCGGCCGGAATCGTTCCCCGAGTACGTGAGGCGCTACGATGAACTCACGGCGCAGTTTGTCGGCGCCCCCTCGAGGATTCGAGCCGAGGCGTATCGACGTAAGACCCGCCATCTGATTGGCGCACGAAAAATGGCCGCGCTCTATCGAGGCGAAACGGATTTCGTTACGGCTGCCAGGTCACATCGAAACTGAAGTTGCTGGGCTCAGAGACTGACGTTGTATTCACGATATTTCGTGGGAATGTCAGCTCGAGAATGAAGCCGAGCCCCTCTTGCGCGCCAATGGATCGCTCTTCGTTCTCGTTGAGGTTCGCAAAACCTTCGATGTATGCGCCTTGAATTACCGAACGCAGAAGTTCCGGTAGGAGGTCTTCTAGACGCCAGCCGACACTGACACGTGTTCCTCCCGTGGCGTTGCCAGACAGGTTGACCTCGGGAACGATTGCTCGCATCTCCGGACTGAGCTGCGCTCGAACTACGGAAATAACACCACCGCCGACACTCCGAAGGAAGTCGAGTGGGGCCTGAGATGCATCCTGATCGTTTCCTCTTCGAACCGTTCCGCTGATCAACAATCCGATGATCTCCGTTCGGTCGTTGGTCACGGTGCTCGAGAATCGAATCACGGGCGCGCTGAGTCTTCCGCTCGCCGTGATCGTGACGCTCTCTTCGCTCCCCCGAAGGAAGTAGCGGGCGACGAGCTGGACCTCCGGATCGAGTGGGTGTTCCGTGTCGAATAAGAGGGCGCCTCGCTCAACCGTGAAGCTCTTTCCGAAGACCTGGAAGAGGCCGGTGTTGATGGTGATCTCGCCCGCGACCGCGAGGATGGGATCGGCGTACTCGACATCAAGATCCATGTTCAAGTCGGCGTTGAGCTCTTCCGATTTCACGGTGATATGATCCGTGGAATCGACTCGAACCTGAACGCGGTAGGGGTTGGTCGGGCGCTCTGCGTCGCGATCGCAAGACGTGCCTGCGAGGCAAATATCGGGGTTGGCAGCGAGGTCCTGTGTTGTCCGACCGGTCTGATCTGGGAGGCGTACGCTGAAGTCTCCGAACCGCAGCCGGCCGTCGATCGCGCCCGCAAGAATGTTCGCGCCAAGTTGTGCATCGCCGCTCAAGTAGGCGAGCGGGCTGCCCTCCTGGCGAATGGGGAACTCGTTCGTCTGAATATCGAACTGCCCACGACCTGGACGAAGGCCTTCCATCGTGACGTCACCCGCTGCGCGAATCCATCCATCACCGTCGGTCGCGCTGAATCCTTGGAGGGTCACCATATTGTCTTCGAAATGGAACGATGCCGCGACGTTCTCAAGGCGCTGCCCAAGCGCTCCAATGTCGAATCGTCCGCTCGATACAGCCAGTTCGCCGATGAGATGAGGATCCTCAACCGGCCCTTGTGCGGTGAGGCTGCCGTGCAGGCCGCCGCGCGGATTGCTAATTTGATCCAGCCAGAGAAGGAACGGAGAGACGGGCGTGTTTGAGAACGATCCGGTCGCGTAGAAGTCACCTTCTCCGAGGCCCGGGGCAGGGTCTGCCGACGTCCACTGAATCGGAATCGCACCCTCGATATGCGTCGCGCCGCCGTTCCACCATTCGAGGTCCCCGTTCGCTTCCACCATGCCGTCTGCGAGCTGAACACCGAGTCTCCCAATCGATATCGGTGTGCGCGTTTCGACTCGAACGCGGTTGCCATTCAAAGGGTCGCGCTGCGACAAGCGGTGCGCTCGCAGGTTCTCCGTCTCGACGTTGAGGCTCATGGTGGGCGTGTCCCCAAATGCGCCCGCAAACTCGAGGTTTCCTTCAAATCCACCCTCGAGGTGAACACACGCTCCTGGAATATTCGCGAATTGTGCGTCGTGAATCTCGGCGGAACCGGAGGCGACGGGAAGACCAATTTCTTCGTACCCCGAGAGCCATGCGTTCAATGGCGTGCGGGCTTCGGCCTCCGCACTTAGAACGCGTTCGCGACCGAGGAACCCATCCGCTTGCACGATCGTCGTATCCCCGTTGAGTGACCCAACGATGGAAACGCGCGGCGCGGCGTCGGTCGCGCATCGAGGATCCGCATCGAGGCGTCCAACATGCTCGACCTGTGCGATGAGATCCGCATGTGGGCGATAGGCGCCGCCGCGAATGGAGAAGGTCGCTGAGCCCTGCAGCGATTCTGCTGCGGGAATCATGGCCGCGATCGGCGCCGGCAACGTATGAAAGCGGCGCGGCGCTGCGCGAGCTGCGAGTCGCCACGGCGAGGCCTGCAGCGATGGAAGTAATAGCTCTGGGTCTTGAATCAACGCAGGGATATCGAGGAGTGCGCTGCCCTCGGCTTCGCCGAGCTCTCCGGCGTCGTCTCCCAAAATGACGCGCGCGACCAAGGCGCCTGTCTCGTAACCGAATTCCCCATCGACGCTCAGTGGCGGGAAGTCGCCAACCGTCAACGCCGGAACGGATATCAACCCCTCGGCATCGAAGAAATCGAGGGCACCGGAGAATAGAACTTCTCCGCTGAGGACTCCCGTGATCTCCGGCGTATCGGGCTCTCGTGTGAGCCGGACAAATTGATGCAGGCCAACTTCATCGAAGTGAAGCTGGGCCTCATAGGCCGCGGTCTCATACGCATCGCGGAGCCGCGTATCTGTCTCGAAGGTGCCTTCAATATGAGCGTCGATGGTGCCGCCCTCCGGAAGCGAGAAACCTGTGTCGAGCGCCAAGAGGCCATCGCGATAGCGTCCAAGGATCGATGCGTCGATACCGGCAAGATCCACCAGGCGTCCGTCCGCAATCGTCATATCGAGATCCACGTTTGGCTGTCGCTCGAGATCGCCGCCCAGCGTGGCGGAACCGTCGATGGTTCCTTCGACGTCGGGCATGGCGTCGCCGACAATCGCCCGAAGAGAAGCCAGGTGAACGCCCCTTGCCTCAAATTGGAACGAGTCGTTTTGTCTCGGGCCGCTACGCCATTGGCCTGACGCGGTGAGGTGTTGTCGGCCGCTTCGCATCGCGAGCGACGCAAACTCCATGGTAGAGCCGTAGATATGAATGCCCGATAGCGTCGCGTCCCAGGTCTCGCCGTGCGACGAAATTCGGAGGCGCGGAACGTCGACGTTGATCGCATCGTCGAGCTCGATGCGGGTGTCGAAGCTGAGCGCGCGCTGGGGATGCCGAAGGTTCGTCGATGTTTGAAAAATGGACGGGCCTCCCTCTACGCGTCCCGTACCGCTCCCGAAGGGGACGGTATCCACCAGCACACTCTGCAGTTCCAGTCCTAGGTTTACCCGTGGCTCTTCGAGGTTTCCCCGAATGCTACCGGCTGCGGTGATTCGCTGCGCACGGACGATGGAGTAACGAGCGTTGTAAATCGTCCAGCGTCCGTTGATATCAAGGATGCCATCAGGATCAATGGAGATGTCCGCGTTCATTCGCGCGGAACCAGACGCCCCCGGAACCCATCGCTGGAGGTTCGGTTCCCGCGCGATGTTGCGAACGTCACCGTCCACTCGAAGAGCGATCGAGCCGTCGAAGCCCACATATCCTTCCGCCTCGAGTGTTCCTCCGCCTTCGACGGACACGAGCGCTTGATTGACGAACGCCCCGTTTTCCGAGAGTCGAACTTGAGCGCGAATGGGAGGGACTTGGATGTCTCCATACCGAAACGCTTCCGTCTCCGTTTCTAGAATCGCCTCATCTCCGGCGTCTAGACGGATATCACCGACAAGCTCGATTTCGGGCGCGCCGGCGATCACTTCCGAGAGCAAGAGCCCTTCGGTGCGCGCGCGAATCTCAGCCGGTCCACTCGCGGGTAACGCCCCCCTGAGCTGCACATGGCCGCCTTCGGTGTCGAGCTCCGCACGCAGCCGGAGGTCGTCCGGAGGACCGAAAAGACGGACCGGACCACGAACCTCTCCACTGAAGGTCTCCGCCCAATCAAAGCCTGCTTCCGCCACCGTCTCCGCGCGAACGGGCTCAGCCATAATGTGGAGATCAAGTTCCGGCGGAGCATCGGGATGGGGGGAGCGGAAGGTCAGGTTCACGCGCGCCCGTTCGTTCGGTGAGCGGGACACTCGCGCATACGCTTCCGTTCCGAGCGTCGGTGCGTCGCGAATGCGCACGACTGCGTTGTCGAGCGAAGCCTCAAAAGGGAAGGGCGCGACGACTCGGCCAGACGCGCCAAAAACCCGGATATCGAGCGGGTATCTCTCGCGGGAATCAATGAGCATATGGGCATGCGCGTGAACGTCTTCGACGCGCAACCCTTGCAGCCCGAGAACTTCGCCTTCGGCCACAAAATCCTCGAGGTGGATGTCTTCCACGACCGCGACCAACGCATCCGGAGTTGGAGGCTCGTCCGAGGGCTCTTGGGGCTCGAATGCGTGAATGAACGAAGGAGTTCCTTCGCCATCATCGTAGAGTCTCCAAATGCCACCTGTCGCTCGAGCGTGCGAAAAACGTAACGTCCCCTCTAGGAGCGCCGGGGCGTCAATGACGAGATGCACTCGCTCCGCTTCAATCACCGCGCGTCCTTCCGGATCTCTCAGTGTGATGTCGCGAACATGGACGGGGCCAAGGTGTAGGGATTCGATTTCTGCAATCTCAAGAGAGCCCTTTATCTGACCGTTTACGAAATCGAGCAGAGCATCTCGGCCAACACGTCGCGTGACCTCGAGCGGCAGGTGAATCGCGAGGCTGACCACCAGCATAAGTACGAAGAGAAGGACCAATCCGCACGCGACAAGAACGCGTCGCAACATCAGAAAGCCTCACCGACCGTGATGAAGACCTGCCAGTCCGGAATATCGGCGGCGGTCTCGCCGGGGAACTGAGACCCCGCGACCGCTCGGCCGAAGTCGAGGCGTAAGGGCCCGATGATCGTGTCGTAGCGGAAGCCGAAACCGAGCGCGAGGTGGGGATAGTCGAATCGGAATGACGCTTCGCGATTCACGTCGCCGACATCCAAGAACCCAACGAGCCGGATCGAGTCCGTTAGCCGGAAGCGAAGTTCAAGCCCCGCCTCCCAGCGGCGAAGTCCTCCGGAGTCTTGCTCATAAGGAACACACGATGGGTCTGAACCCTCACACGTGACGTCTCGATCGCCCAAGCTACCGGCCGCGTACCCGCGGTGCGAGGTCGCACCTCCGAGACGGAGCCGATACGGGTTCGGCCCCAGTTCTCGGCTGACGGAATCCAGACGATCATCATTCGCCTCGATGAAGAGCATGCCGAGTCGGAATCGACCTGCGAGCACGAAGCGCCAGAGCGGAGCATAGAGCCGAATTTCAGGAACCAATCGAATGTAGTTCCATGAAAGTAATCCCGCGGCTTGAATATTGGCGGCGGCATAAAGGCCGCTCGTTGGATTTCGCGAGTCGTCGCGCAGGTCGAGCTGCACCTGCGCTTGAAGGAAGAGCGTCTCGAAGCTGCTCGGAGCATTGGCTTCATCTTCGAACGTGTCCGCAACCTCGAAGACGTTGGCGTGCACACCGAGGGATGCGTTTAGCCGGCCGTCGAAGAAGTTTCGCTGAATCGTGATCCCGCCATCGACGAAATGGCGGAAGTAGCGATCGATAGGATCGGGCCCGAATTCATAGCGGCCGCTAATGAGCAAGTTCGTACGTCGCTCGATAAACGCCGGCTGACGAAACTGCAGGCGAACATCAACGCCGAAGCGTGGAGTCGGAAATGGGCCCGTGCCTTCCTCCGGCTGAAATACGATCTTCGGCCGTACATCGAGACGAAGCCGGCGGAGGCCGTAGAGGAAGTTTCGATGTTCCACAAACGCGAGCAAATGGATGTCCCACTGACGAACGTCGGTCGCATCGATATTGTTGAAGTACTGTCCGGAAAGGACACCTCCACCGAGGCCGTAGCGAAAGCGCCGGCCCGGGGTGACGCGGATTTCCACGTCGACAATGCCGGTGCATTGACCTTCTTCGTTTCGCCTCGCGACTCCGAGAACGTCGACGGTTGAGAAGGTGCCGAGCGAGTAAACAAAGTGCTGCGCTTCGCTCAAACGTTCCTCGGTGAATGGCATGCCGCTCTCGAGGTCCGCGACCGAACGGATGACGCTCTCGGAGAGGTCTTCGTTGCCGACGACCGTGATCTCTCCAAGTACCGATTCCGGTCCCGCGGTTAGGTCGATATGAACGTCCGCGGTTCGTGCTTCCGTGTCGATTCGAACCTCGCCGACCGCTGTCGCGCAACCGTAGGCGCGGTCATGAAGCACGCGCACCATATTGCGCTTCGATTGTTCGTATAGCGCTTCGTCAAAGCGTTCTCCAACCGCCAGCTCCCATTGGTCACGAATCTCTTCGCGCAAGTCTTGGCTTTCGCTCTCAAGCCCCGTCAGTTCGAGTGAACGAACCATTGTGGGTCGGCCTTCGTCGACATGTACCGTGATGTCGACGCGGCAACCTTCGCCTACGCCATCGCGTTCGCAGAGGTCTTCCCCGGAGGCGGTGGACGTTGCGTCTGTTACCGATGCCGAGCGGGGGGTGGTCCGGCTCGCTTGAACCTGCGCTTCGTAGTAGCCGCGAGCTCGGTACCAACGCTCGACGCGACGAAGATCCCGAGAGAAGATATTCTGGTCGAGTACGGGCCAGTCTGCCCAAGGCCAGCGCCAAAACGGAATCGTCAGGCTTCCGGAATCGAATGGCGGCGTCCCACACTCCGGCTCAGCGCTGGTCGATAGCCCAAACGTTTCGCGTTCGCGCGTCGCGAGGCACGCGCGAAGGGCGCGTTCGTCCATCTCCTCGACTCCGATGAAGTCCAGGTGATCGACGCCGTATCGATCTTCTGGGATCACGGCAGCGCCAAACCCGAGGCTCAGACTGACACCCGCGAAGAACCCGCTGAAGATATCTGCGCCACCCTCGACGCGGATGAGCATGCTTTCTGTGGGACGAAAACGAAGCGCAAGGTGAGGAACAGTGACGCGCGGCCACAACGTGAAGACCGGACCACTTGTTGGGACGTTTGTCGAACAGACTGACGGATCTGTTGAAACTCCGGTGCATTGCTGAAACCCCGCAACGGACTCGTCCGCATCGCTTGCGAAAGCACGCGAAAGAGAAAGTTCACCGAATGCGAGGCCGACCCCTACGCCGAAGCCGTATTGGATGCCGACGTAGCGGTTGAACTGATGGCCCCACAGAAAGCTGGCGGAGACCATGATGGAGTTCAGTGATGCGTCAGCCCACTCGGTTTCGAGAGGATCGACCCCGATCTGGCGACCCGGGCTTTCGAAGCTCGCGAAGTGCCAGTGACCTCGAAACATGAGGTCAAATCCGTGGCGCCGATACGTGAACTCGACGCCGAGAAGTGGCGTGTGAATGAGCGGGGTGTCTTCGAAAAAGAGCTGCGTCGCGAAGCGCGGCGTGAAGACGCTATTGTAGAACGCCCCGAAGAAAAACATATTGTGGTCGGGCTCAAGGTCGAGGTCTTCGGAAGGTGAGGAGGCGCTTTCCTCCGGCGCTTCCGTTTCCTCGGTGCTCGATGCGGGTGAGCTTGCTTCTTGCGCAGCGACCCGACCATTCCATCCCGGCAACGACCACAACGTCATCCAGATCCCCAGTAGGGCCGCTCCTCGGATGGGAACGTTGACGCGTGTCGAGCTCATCGGTTCGAACGAGTTGCGTCGCGTTGAAGGTGCACCGATGCCTTCGCCATATCGAGTTTCATCGATGGGATGTTCACCAGCGCCATGCCTAAACTTCAGTCGCCCACGACTTCTTCAACCGTTGCGGGTCCTTCAAAGGGAGGGCGAACGCTGCCGAGGGCATCGGTTCTTGAGATCCATGTCGAGCCGTCGGCGCCGCGGAAGAGAAGCAAGCGTTCCGCCGCTGGGACACCGCGCGCGATTGGAAAGGTCAGCTCTCCTTCAACCGGGGGTTCAAGCTCGGATGTCGTGGCGCAGGTTGCCAGCTCTGGATAGGGGGACTCGGTGCATTCCTGCAGAGCCGTTTCTGACGCGCGCCGAAGGCGTGGCGGGAGGTCAACGCTTCGCATCCAGCGGATTGCCGCAAGCTTTACGGCGATACTCTCTTGGTCCTGAAAGAGAGTTACCGGATCCATTTCGTCGCAGAGCTCCTGACGTGCGGCGAGCGCCAGAACAAGATTGGCCATCTCCGCTTGGCTCGTTGCTGAGCGAAGTCCCGAGCACAAGCTCTCCCGGGAAAGGCTCTCGCCAGAAAGGGCCTCGTGAACGGCGAGGTGAGCGATGGCCCACGATGCGGCAATTCTGGACGGGGCTGCAAGACGCGGCTGAGATTGGAGTGTCTGAATATCCTCGGCGCTTGCAGCTGCACCAAACCACCCGAATCCGGCAAGCGCTGCGCGACGAATGTCGCGGTCTTGCTCACCTGCGAGGTTCCGGACGATATCCCGAATTTCCGCGTTGTCTGCCGCGTGTGGCGCGAGAACCTCTACGGCGCGGGAACGCGTTTGCGACGTTCCGCGCGCGGTCAGTTGCACCAGCAGCGCAAGAGCGTGTGGGCTGTGCGCTGCGAGCGGGGAAAGCGCATCAATCGCTGGGCCGCTGATGCGAGAATCTCGTCGACGCGCGAACGAGAAAACGATATCCGCGGCCTCACGCTTCATCTCGGCGTCACTTTCCGGGTTCGAGAGAGGCCCTCGAAGCGCCAGCAGGACGGCTCGTCGGTCGGTCGCGGTGCGGCGAACCAAAAGCTCTAGCAGCGCCGGGATGACTTCGACTGAGTCCGCGCGTCCGATCGCAAGGGCGGCCTCGAAGCGGACGCGCGCGGAGTCGGAATCGAGCAACGCAAGCAGGCTTGAACTCGCTGCTTGTTCACCTTGGGCGCCAAGCGCTTGAATCGCTGCGAGACGAACCGTGTCATTATCCGCCTCCGTATACGGGCGGATCACCTGAAAGGCTCGTTCAGAGCGAATCGCCCCGAGTGAAGCGAGGAGAGAGGCTTGGTCGGAAGGGACGGTGCTTTGTTGTAGCGCAACCGCGATTGGGTCGATCGCGAGGCCATTCGGAGGACAGCGCTCGAAGTAAAGCCGGCGCGCTTGGTGCACATTCGGACGAGCGCGACTGGAGGCGTAGAGGCGCCCGACATCTCCCGCGGTGCGAATCGATGGCAATGTCGCGGTCCTCCCGGTGATCGCACCGGTGTCGAGGTTGCTTAGCAACGGGATCAGAGAATCGGTTCCGCCGACAAGGGCGAGCGCATAGTACACCGCGCCGTAGCCGCGTTCGTGAAGTGCCAGTAAGCGCTGTTCCAAGTCGGGCACCCCATCCGGTCCTGGGGTGAGGCGCTCCAGCCTGCGTTCGATGAGGGGCAGCAAGGTGAGTCGTTGCTGTGCCGGTGCGGCTGCGAGGAAATCGATCAATGTCGCGTTTAACGTTTCGTCCTCGACGAGCTCCAGCTGCGCCGAGATCAAAAACGGGGAGACCACGGAGGTCTGAGGACTGGTCGAGGGCGCGAGCATGGCGACGAGCGCCGCCCGCGCCGACTCGTTTTCGCTCAGTGCTCCGAGCGCGCGAACGGCGGCTTCCGCGTGACGCGTCGAAGGCGACCGCGAGAGCTGAACGAGCGTTCCAATCGCGGAATCTCCGCCGAGCTGGCCGAGGGCGCCGATGGCCGCGAGTGCGACATTTTCATCATCATCTTCTGCGAGAAGTTGAAGTGCGCTCTCACCTCGAACATCCCCGCTTCGTGCGAGGGCGTGGATCACCGCCATACGCACTTCCGGGACCTCGTCTCGTGCGCGTCCTACGAGCGGGACGGTAACCCGTGGGTCGTTTCGTTCGCCGAGCGCTTCGGCGGCGCGAATGCGGACATTGTCATCATCGTCATCAAGCCGAGCGGCGATCGGGGCAATGACGGCAGAGTCGCTATGGCTGGCGAGTGCGCCAACCGCTGCCGCGCGTACGCTCGCGTCGCTATCCCCCAGCGCGCGAATCAGCGCTTCTCGTTCCTCCGGGCCTTCGAAGCGAGCAAGCGAGCGAGCGGCCTGCGCGCGAGCCTCGGGTTCGATATCGTCGAGCCACGTGATGAGGACCGGCCTTGCGGCATCGTATCCGTGATGGGCCGCGACATCCGCAGCCGCCGCGCGAACGCGTGCGTCGTCATCTTGGAGACCCCGGAGGATGAGTGTTTCGACCTCTGATCGGGGGTAGACCACCAATCTGGAGAGAAGCTCGGCGCGTTCGATCGGGCCGGCGTTCTCATACGTCGAGGAGACCTGTTGATGATCGCCACTCCACTCAAAGCCGGTCGTGCTCAGAAGAAGGACAATGGCTCCGATGATGCGCCGCTTCGCCACACCACCTTTTACCTCGAAGTTTCCGTGTTTGCATCTGATTTTGCGACTCGAACTCGAGATTCGGGTATGAGAAATCCCCCGTCCAAGGGGCCTGCGTTCGCGTGAGTTCGCCGCGGAGAGCGATCGCGTTTCCCCGCCCGAAATATGCCGAGCGCTTGCGTAGCTTCAGATCCGATACAGATTCGGCGGATGTCCGTCCGCCGCTACCACGTTCAGACCTTTGGCTGCCAGATGAACGTTCACGATTCCGAGCGGATCGAGGACGTTTTGGAAGGCGCGGGATACGAGCCCGCGACCGACGAGCGCGATGCGGACGTCATCGTGGTGAACACCTGCAGCGTTCGCGAAAAAGCGGAGCATAAGATGCTCTCGTTGGTCGGGCGTTTTCGGGAACTCAAGGAAGCGCGCCCGGAACTCCGCGTGGTCGCGGCGGGCTGTGTCGCTCAGCAAGAAGGGGAGAAGTTGCTCAAAAAGAGTGACCTTCTCGACGTGATTCTTGGTCCGGATAATATTCCGGAACTTCCTGGAATCCTTAAGAATATCGACGATGGTGCACCGCGTACGGTGCGCACCGTTTTCGACGAAATCTCACCATCGTTCCTCATGGCCACGCCTCGAAGTAACTCTGTCTCCGCGTTCGTGACGGTGATGAAGGGGTGCGACGAGCGATGCACGTACTGCGTTGTTCCCAATACGCGCGGACCGGAGCGTTACCGTCCTGCGGACGACATCGTGGAGGAGATTAAGCAACTGGTCGATTCCGGGGTTCGCGAGATCACGCTGCTCGGACAGACCGTAAACAGCTGGTACGACCCATCGGCGCTCGACGAGAAGCCCACCAGCAAGCGCGCTCCGTCGGGCTCCCGTTTTGCGCTGCTCCTTCGCCGCATCGCGGCCGAAGTTCCGAACTTGCAGCGTCTTCGGTACACCTCGCCGCACCCACGACATCTCACCCAGCCGCTCATTGCGGCGCACGCCGAGCTTTCGATCCTGCCCCGGCATATGCATCTCCCGGTTCAGTCCGGATCGGACGGGGTGCTTCGTCGCATGTCGCGCCGATACACCGCGGAGGAATATCTCAAGCGCGTGAACCAGTTGAAGAGCGCGGTGCCCGGATTGACGTTATCGACGGACCTCATCGTTGGCTTTCCGGGTGAAACCGAGGAAGATTTCTTGGCGACTCTTGAGCTCGTGCGAAACGCCGGCTTTGTTAGCGCGTTTGCCTTTAAATACTCGGAACGCCCGGATACTCCCGCGATTGCGATGGGGGATGACGTGACCAACGCCGAAAAGTCCGAGCGCCTCCAGCGGCTCTTCGAGGTCGTGGGCGAGCAGCAGCGCACCCACCTCAAGAGCTTGGTGGGCACGACAACAAAGGTGCTTGTTGAGAGCGAGAGCGGCGGGCGTTTTTCGGGGCGCTCCGAGCGCCACGAGATCGTGCACGTTCAAATGAAGGAAGGTGAGAATCCTATCGGCGAGATGGTCGAAGCGACGATTATTCAGGCCTTTGATCATAGCCTCCTCGCGGCCGGTCCCGGAGTGGACCCCGCAACTGTTCCTTCTCGTGCTCCAAAGGCGCGGACGAAGCTCCCGGTCGTCGGCGCTTGAGGATTTTTCGATAGAGCGGCGCATGCGTAGGGACCTCGTTCGCGCCTGGTTGCCTGTCGGCGCTTATATGGCGCTGATCTTTCTGCTGAGCTCTATGAGCCTGCCCGGAGCGCCCGTTTCCCGAATTCCCTTCGGCGACAAGGGCGCTCACTTTTTGGAGTACCTGGTTCTCGGCGCGTTGTGCGCGCGAGCCTGCACGATGACGTGGCCAAAGCGCCCCCTCTCTCGAACCGTACTCCTCGGTATTTTTGTCGCGTCAGCCTGGGGCTTCTCCGACGAGATTCATCAGGCGTTCGTGCCGAGTCGAAGCGCCGACTATCGAGATTGGTTTGCGGACACGTTCGGGGCTCTTGTGGGTGGGGCGCTCGCGTACGCTTTGCTTCGATTTCGGCGGCGAGACCGCCACGAGACTAACCCTGAATCTTCGCCAGCTCCGACGCGGGAAACGGGATCTGAGCCGACGCGATAAACGCGTTCGCTCGCTCAAAAGCCTCCGCGCCGATCACGGCTTCGACATACCGCTTTCGCACAAATTCGTCCGGCGCTTGAAGTAGGGCCGTCTCCAATGGGTCCAGCGCGAGCGGATGTTTGCCCATTTTCACGAGAATGGCCCCGGCGAGCGAAGGATCGGGGGTTCGCTCTCCGGAAAGCGAGTGCAGCGCGTTCCAGGCTCGATCGAGTCTGCCAGCGAGAAACTCTCCCCACGCAACCATATGAAGGGCTTCGTCGCGCTCCGCGTGGCTTTCCGCTCTTGCGACAAGTGCCTGTCCACATGCGCTGGCGACTTCGCCTCGTCCCTCCACAATCGCGCTTTCTCCGCGCGCTACGAGAACCGATTTCGGTTCGATCACGTCGCCCTGAAGACCCGCTTCCTGACGCGCGCGAAGCATCCGGATGACTTCCCAGTTTTTGTAGCCGAAAAGGCCCATGAAGATGACGAGGAAGAACATCTTGGAGAAGACGCCGAAAAGAAATACCAAGCCGAGCACGAAGAGCGAAACGTAGTGCGCGTACAAAATTCCCTTTTCGCCTCCGAACTTACGGAACGCAGCGATCATGATTTGACCGCCGTCGAGCGGCACCACGGGGACCAGGTTAAAGAGCGACCAGATCAGATTCGCAAAGGTGAACATGACCATGGCGTACTGACCGAGGGTCCAGTTTTCGGGATTTTCGATGCTTGGAAAGAGGCCGAGGGCGAAGCCCGCGGCGATACCGATGGTGCCGAGCACAATCCCGACCATCGGCCCGGCGAGGCTCACCAGAATGCTCTTGCCCGGCGGCAGTTCGCGGCGTTCTTCCCATGTGGTGAGTCCGCTCAGAAAGCCGAGTTCGATCGCAGGGGTGAGGCCGAAGGCGCGGCCGACCAGTGCATGACCGAGCTCGTGCATCAGGATGGCTTGAAAGACGATCGCGATGACGATCGGCAAGGCTGCGGGACCGAAGGTCCCATTCCAGATCAGGAGACCGGTGAGAAGAAACCACGCTGTGATGCGGATCGGGATTCCGAAAAGTCGAAAGGTCAGTGACACGTCTCTGAACGTGTGTTCGTTTTGGCCGGCGCGCCACCCGGAGCCACCACCTGGAGCGCTGGGTGCCTGAGCATCAATCTCCGCGCTTGCTGCTCAGGAGAGCCTCCTCCACGAAATCCATTCGATCTTGACCCCAAAAGATCTCGCCTTCGACAACGAATCCCGGAGCGCCCGGTAGGCCGGCAGCGCGTGCGGCGTCGGTCTCCGCGCGTAACGCATCTTTGAGCGATGTTTCTGAAAAGCGGTCGAGCGGAAACACGCTTCCCTGGGTTTCTTCAAAAACCGCTGCGATGTTTTCCTTGGTGGGCGCGAAATCCTCGGCCCAGATCAGGTGCATCAATTGCGCGACAAAAGGAGCGCGAGCTTCGTCTTCTAAGGCCAAGGTCGCTCGCAACGCGTCGACCGTTCGGAGCGGAAACCCGCTCGGAAATCGGAAGGGAACCTGATACCGCTTCGCGAACCGCGCGATATCTTGCATCAAGTATTTCTGCTTCGCGGCCGGAAAACTCGCGATCGGCACGAGCGGCGTGCCGAGCTCACGAAAGAGTGCGCCAAGGAGGAATGGTCGGTATCGCACCTGGGCGTTTGTCCGCTGTGCAAGCGCCTCCACTTGCGTCGCCGCGAGGTACGCGAAAGGGGAGCTGTAGTCGAAGAAGAAGTCGAATGTTTTCATGTTCTTAGATCATGGCTTTCTCGGTTTTGTCGGTGCCTTCTTTTTCTTCTTTGGGGCGTTCATTTTCGCCTCTTCCGCAATCCGCTTTTTGGTCGCAGCCCAGCCGCAAATCGGGCACGCACTCAGATCGTGGTATCGAGCAGGGCAATACTCGCGGCCGAAGAAAATGATCTGAAGGTGCAGATCGTTCCATGTCTCCTCGGGAAAGAGCCCCTTTAGGTCCTTTTCGGTCTGAGCCACATTCTTTCCATTCGAGAGCCCCCAGCGCGCAGCGAGCCGGTGGATATGGGTGTCGACCGGAAATGCCGGAATGCCAAACGATTGCGCCTGGACCACTTGGGCCGTCTTATGGCCCACTCCCGGCAACGCCTCGAGATCATCGAGTCCAGAGGGAACTTCGCCCTCGTGTCGCTCGAGGAGCAGCTCGCTCATGCGCTTAAGGTTTTTGGCCTTCGTTGGCGCCAAGCCGATTTCGCGGATCGCTTCCCGGATCGCCTCAACCTCCAGCGCGGCCATTGACTTCGCATCGGGCGCAAGCGCGAAGAGACCAGGCGTGACCTCGTTCACCTTTTTGTCGGTGGTTTGGGCACTGAGCATCACCGCGACGAGGAGCGTAAACGGGTCGCTATGGTCGAGGGGAACGGGAGTCTCCGGATAGAGCTCTTCGAGCATCTCGCGGATCCGGTCGGCCTTCTCTTGGCGTTTCATGAACGGAGCATACGCCGCATACGCACCGGCTCAACCGCGAAGCGACGAAACGAAAAGGCGCCACGAAATCGTGACGCCTTCGCGGAGCCGAGGGGGGGATTCAGTTCGCGGCGTTGATATCCCAGTTGTAATCCGTGAACCGGACATTCTGCGCGGCTGCGGCTCGGAACGCTTCTCGCTGCGCCTCTGGGAGCTGGGAAGCGACGAACTCGATGACGCCATCGCGTCCCCCAAAATCATCGGCGAACCAGTCGAAGATGGAGCTCAAGGCAACGCCATTCTCTTCGATTTCCGTATTTGCTCGCACAAACTCTCGGGCGGCTTGACGCATCGTGCGGCGGATGGTTTCGGGCCGCATCGCCTGGGGCCGTAGGCGAGGGCAGCCTCGGGATGCGCAGTTCACGACGAAATGGATGCGCTTTTCGCGGAAACGCCGCCGAATGATGTTGTTCTCGAGATCGTTGAGGGTCATTCGGCGCCCGGCGACCCGATAGCGAGTCCCGTCGAAGAAACCGTCTACACGCATCACACTCTGCATCGGCCAGGCGTCCACGACTGCCTTCAACACCAACGCGTTGTATGCGTTGATATAGAAGGCGAGCTTCTCGTTTCGAGTCCAGCAATCCGCGATCTCTCGGGCGCCGACCTGCTCAACGAATCGGTTGAGCGCGGCCCGTCCGGACTGCGAGTTTCGCAGGGCTGCGTAGCGAACCCGTCCATTTCGACGCACGAAGGGCTGCAGAACTTCCGATTCAAACTCGTCCACGCCGAGGGGCTGCTGATGGGATTCGAGGTTGCTGCAACGCTCGGCCGTGTCTACGTTCGCGGGACGCGCTGGCGCTTGGGCCCCAGCGCTTGTGCCCTGAGAACACGCCAAGATGAGAGAAGAAAAAACGAGAACTGCGGTGCGAGTGGTCATTGCTTGGGATTATGGACGAGCGTCGAGCCCGTTACATTCACGCCCTCGATTGTCCTCCAAATCCAGTTCCAAAACCATCTTCTCGAACAACCCCGCTTCGCAGGGATCTGGCGCGTGAGCGACGAAACAGAGTCGCTTTTCGGAGGGGGTGAGCGTCGTTCACGCCGAAAAAAGCGTGGGCGAGAGGAAACACCCGAGCGTTTAAAGGAAGCCGCACTTCGTTACCTCGGGCAACGCGAAACGTCGGTGGACCGCCTTCGAACGGTACTTTTGCGCCGCGTGGATCGCAGCGTGCGCCGTTTCGGGAGCGATCCCGAGCCGCTGAAGCAGGCCGTCGAGGAAACGGTGGAATACTGCCGGCGCATCGGATACGTGGACGACCAGCGCTTCTCCGAGATGAAATCTCGTTCGATGCAGAAGGCAGGCAAAAGCCGTCGAAAGATTGCGCAGACCCTTCGAAGCTACGGAGTGGACCGGGACCTGATCGAGAGCAGCACCGAGGATCAAGACGAACTGCAAACGGCGAGAGTATTTGTCCGCAAGAAGCGTTTGCTGCGTCATCTGGAGGGCATTGAGACGCTACCTCGCATGGAACAGATGAAAGCGAAGCGGAAGGCCTTAGCCTCGCTCGCCCGACAAGGATTCGGCTACGATATTGCGAGCCGGGCGCTGGAGCTAGAAGCCTCTGGCGAGAATGAATGACGATGAACTACGACGATTCCAAGCCATCGAAAGACGCCCATTTGCGATCTGCTCTTAGCCTTGCGCTGCTCGCTGGCGCCGCTTGTTCGACTTCGACGCACTCGGTTCCGATCTACGAGATCACGGAGGGCAGCGAAGCCGAGTTGCGGGCGCAAGAGGCGGCGCGACGGCAACCGACTGAGGAAGAGTTAGAGCGAGAGTCTCGCCGCGTATCGAGTGGGCCCGTCGCGCGGCCTTACCTCTGGGAAGTCGAGATGGACGGCGTCGCGCCGAGTTACCTCTTCGGAACGGTGCATGCGGGCGTTACGCTCGATGAGGCGCTGCCCGGTGATCATATCGGTACGATCGCAGCCGCCGAAAAGGTCTTTGTGGAGGTTGTTCCGGATCAGGATCTCGCTGAGCGTTTGGCGGAAGCCGGGCGACTTCGTGGGGAAAGCCCTCTACCGCAGCTGCTTCCTTCGATCGTGCTAAACGACTTGGCGAATATTCTCGGAACGCCCGAACTCGCGCGACGAATGAAGCCTTGGTTTGTGATGATGACGCTCACGCAGGTTCGGGCTTCTCAGGCCCTTGAGGGATGGGACGGGAACTCGATGGATAGCACCGTGATCGAGTTTGCGAGACAGCAGGGTATCGAGGTGGCGCCGCTCGAGAGCGCCGATGACCAAATCAACGCGCTTGCCGCGACGCCCGACCGGCAAGCGGCCGAGGAAATACAGCGAGTTGTCGAGGATCCCGAGGGCGCAGATGCCCGGATGCGCGCTCTCTTTTCCACGTATCGAAGCGGCGATGTCGAAGCGATGGAGGCGCTCGTGATGAGCGACGATTTGGTGCAGGAATCTCCAGAAGCGTATGAGGCGCTCTTTGTCCGCCGAAACCGTCGTTGGCTTCGCCGGCTCCGCCCCGAGCTCGCAGAAGGGGGACGTTTCGTCGCCGTAGGGTTAGGTCACCTTCTCGGTGAAGACGGTCTCGTCGAGCAGCTTGAAGCGAGCGGAGCGCGCCTTCGTCGCCTTCGCTAGGCTGTCGTCGTCGCCTTCGCTAGGAGGCTGCAGGTCACTGGAGGGAATCGGTTCATCAACAGCCGATCGAAGGAGGCAATCCTGCTCGGCTCGACCTGAGTTCAAAAAGCGTTAAGAGCGTTTCCATGCCGATCACACAAGAACTCAACGGGCAGCTTTTGAAAATCACCGCGACCGGAGTGATCTCGGTGGAGGAACTTCAAGAAGCCTTTGATGCGCTGGAAGAAATTGTTCGCACGACGGAAGGTCCGATCGTGTCGGTGCTGGATGCGCTTGAGTGCGACGTCATGAAGATGAAAGACACCCATCGCGATATGGCGATCGACGCGATGAAGAAAATGCGTGGGCCCCTTGCGGACCGACACAAGGCGCACGCGATTGTGCTTGGGTCGATGGTGACGCGAACCCTCAGCAACGTGGCGTATAAGTTCATCAAGCCCGCGGACCGTAGCAAAGCGTTTGGTGACGTCGCGAAAGCCGAAGCGTGGGTTCGTAAATCGCTCTAATGTGAGCGCATCACTCGTTTGGAAGTCCGGTCTCCGTCCTTCGATCTCGAAATCGAACCCGAAACCGTAGAACCGCGGAATTGGACTCAAACTGAGGGCGCGCGACACTCGGATCGACGATGCACCGCGCGATCGCCGAATCCGCAGGGGTGGCGATTGGAACGCTGAGCGCGCCGTGCTGGACCACGAAGCTCACAGCTAATTCCCCCGGTGCATCCTCCCTCTCGCGTTCCCAGCAGGTACGGGCGCGCGTTCGCACGTGTGCGCGAATCGCTCGAGTTCGAGTTTGGGCGCCTTCACCGATCGTGCGCGCAGGTCCGCTCTCGCGGTCGTCGAGATACGCAACGTCGACAAATCGGTGAGCCCGAAAGCCGCAGAGCCCAGTCGCTCCCCCGCCCACGCAGGTGCGGCACCCCCAAAAGGTACATCGATCGTCCCGAGCCGGCTGCGAGGGAGTTTCGAGGATCCGCTCAAGCGAGCTCGCCTCCGCGTCCGAGGCGGGAACGTTGGGCTCGTGACCAGACGTCCTCGAACGGGGCTGGGTCTCTAGTTCGTCTGGAGCAATTGCCGATTCAGTGGCGAGCGAGCGAACTTCCTCCGGCGAATCGACCGGGGCGTTCGATCGGGCAACGACGTGTGCTCCCTGTGGACTCGGCGGGGGTTGAGTGGACCGCGCGGCGCTTGCTCCGCAACCGAGTGCCGCCCAACTGGACACGCAAAAGACAGTCCACGGAAGCCGCACTATTCCTCCGTGAGTCGAGTCTCCACCCGAATCTCGTTGTGCAAGGTTCGGTGCACTGGGCATTTGTCCGCGATCTCGAGAAGGCGCGCCCGTTGCGCGTCATCGAGGTTGCCCTCAAGCACCAGATCGCGCCGGATCCGGTCAATGCGGCCCGTCTTGCTTTCGCAATCTTCGCAATCTTTGGCGTGAATCCGGTCGTGCTCCAACGTGACGCGAACCCCGCGCAGATCCCAGCCTTTTCGATCGGCATACATCCGGAGCGTCATCGACGTGCAAGCGCCAAGGGACGCGAGCAGCAGTTCGTAGGGCGCCGGACCTGCGTCGAGCCCACCGAGCGATTCGGGTTCATCGGCGATGAACGTGTGGTTTCCCGTGCGAATTCGTTGAAGAAGAGTGTTTCGGCCATCGACCGTGACTTTTGTGCCCATCTTCGAAGAATAGCACCGTCATGGGGAGCATCGATCTCCCTTGAGAAAATGCGGAGTGAGCTGACCTGGGGCCTGTCGCTCCATTCGGGGTCGCCATGGCGCAGCCCTTGAAATCACCGAGCTTTCCGAGGCTCGTTGAAAGAGCACCACTTTCCCTCCTCACTTCTGAAAGCTCGGTGAATCCAATCATCTACGCTCTGGCAACCCCGAATATGGGGACAAACCCTAAATCACAACGCATTCCGGTAGTTGGCGTCGCCCGCGGAGGGGGTTCGAGAAGACTGCGACTTGCGAAACCTCGATTTGCCATTTACCAAGGCGGTCAGCGCGTTTCGGCGCGCCGGAAACGGAGCTTGGTAGAATGAATCGACTTGCGATGGTGCTCTCACTTTCTTTGGCCCTCGGCCTCGGAGCGTGCGGAGACGATGATAGTACGCGTGAAGACGGCGGAACCGCCGATGTCGGCACGGACACGAATACGCCCGACAGTGATACCGAGGACGGCAGCACCGAGTGTGTGACCGCGGATCAAGAGACCGGGTCCCTCTGCGGCGATGGCTGCGACAATGACGGCGACGGTTTTGAGGACTGCGACGACCTCGGCTGCGAAGATTCCGCGGGCTGCGGCGTGATGATGTGTGACGTCACCGCCGACGAGAACACCATGGAAGCCTGCACCAACGGCTGCGACGACGATGGTAATGGCTTTGCCGACTGTGACGACCGCAACTGCCACCGCTTTGCGATCTGCGCTCAGGAGGGCAGCAATCAGACCTGCGCCGACGGTGAAGACAACGACACCAACGGCTTCACGGACTGCGAAGACTTCGCCTGCCGCCGCGAACAGGATGGCAATCTCTTCGGTCGCGCTGTCTGCATTTTCGAGAGCACGAACGCGAACTGCTCCGACGGTGAGGACAACGACGGCGACGGCGACATTGACTGCGACGATAGCGACTGCGCCCGCGAGCACATCGTCGTCTGCGGCGACGGGGAGCCCCCGGCGGCTGCCGAGTGGCCGGCGCTTGTCGAGACCGCTTGTTCGAATGGAGAGAACGACGACTCCGCCGCGGAAGAAGAGGGTTCGACCTTCACCGACTGCGCTGATTTCGACTGTCAGAACACGCTCGAGACCGATGTCTGTCACGACCTTCCGGACGAAAGCGGCAACGCACTTTGCAGCGACGGCATCGACAATGACCGTGACGGTATGACCGACTGCGAAGACCCGCGCTGTGCCGGTGAGGCGATCGTGGTCTGCGCCGGTGGCGAGGCTGTGGACCCGCGTCCGAGCGATGCCGAGATCACCGCGATGGCCAACGCTCTCTGCGAAGACAGCATGGACAACGACTCGAATGACTTCGAGGACTGCATGGATTTCTCCTGCTCGCGCGACACGCTCGTCACCGTCTGCAACGCGGAAAACACCGATGCGCTCTGCAGCGATGGCGACGACAACGATGGCAACGGCTTCACCGACTGCATGGACTTCTCCTGCAGCCGCAACCCGCTCGTCACCGTTTGCGAGTCCGAGAGCACCGTCGCCGAGTGTGGTGATGGCATCGACAACGACGGGAACGGCTTCGCTGACTGTCGTGACAACGGCTGCCGCAACTCGCCTTCGTGCGCGGGTCGTGAGCCCGAGCGCGAATAAAGCGCGCTAGCGTCGAAAAGGCCCCTCTCCGGAGGGGCTTTTTTGTTTCCGTCCGAGAAACAAGGTCTTTCAAGCGATCTTCGGTTGAGCGTCCGAGAGGGCGGTGATAGACGCTGTCTATGGCGGATCTGATCCTTGAATTGGGCGTGGAAGAACTTCCCGCATCCTTCGTTCATCGCGCGCTTCAGCAGATGGAGAGCTGGTCCTCGGAGCTCGAAAAGCAGCGGCTCCCGCACGCGAGTGCAAAGACGCTCGCGACACCGAGGCGCCTGACCTGGATCGTCGAAGGGTTGGCCGAGGCGCAGCCAGACCGCGAGGAGGTCATCATGGGACCCCCTTGGGGCGTTGCGTTTAAAGATGGCGCGCCCACCAAGGCTGCCGAGGGCTTCGCTCGAAAGAACGGCGTGGAGCTCAGCGCGCTCAAGAAGGCCGATACCGAGAAGGGCGACTATGTCAGCGCGGAGGTCTTCGAAAAAGGGCGCTCGAGCGAGGACGTTCTTCGAGAGCTTTTACCGAACTTGCTCGGCGGGATCTCGTTCCGAAAATCAATGCGCTGGGGGGATGGGGAACACGCATTCGGGCGTCCGGTTCAGTGGCTGATCGCGATGCTCGGTGAGACCGTGTTGCCGGTCGAGTTTGGGGGCGTAACGGCCTCGAACGTCTCGCGTGGGCATCGTTTCTTAGCTCCGGAGGAGTTTCCTGTCTCCGGAGCCGCCGAGTACGTTGGCCGTCTTCGGGAAGCCTCCGTTGTGGTCGACATGAAGGAACGCCGGACCGAGATGGAGCGGGCGCTTCATCAGGCCGCGGCCGATTGCGGCGGCGTGTTGGTGGACGATGCGTTTTTGCTCGAAGAGTGCGCGACGCTTGTCGAGCGCCCCTTCGTGGTCCCTGGCTCCTTTGAAGCGCGTTTCCTCGACCTTCCCGAAGAGGTGGTGATCAGCGTCATGCGTGATCATCAGCGCTACTTCGCGCTTCGAGACCCGTCTGGGAAGTTGCTTCCTCGATACCTCAATGTCGTGAACACCGCGAACGCGCCCGAATCGATCGCAAAGGGAAATGATCGCGTTTTGAAGGCACGCTTGAAGGACGCGGCATTCTTCGTCGTCGAGGATGAGAAGGCGCCGCTGTTGGAGCGACGGGCCAAACTCGATTCCGTTGTCTTCCACCGAAAGCTTGGAACCATTGGCGAAAAGGTGGAGCGAATCGCAACCCTCGCGAAAACGTTCGCGAGCGCTTTCGGTGTTAGTGAAGCGCAGGCCACGGAAGCCGCTCAGCTCGTGAAGTGTGACCTCGAAACGCTGATCGTATTCGAGTTTCCTGAGCTTCAAGGGCGCATGGGACGTTTCTACGCTTCGCGAGAAGGGGTGGATGCGGAAGTCTGCGCTGCGATTGAAGAGCACTATATGCCGACCGGAGGACATGACCCGGTGGCCCCCAATGCCCTTGGAGCACTCATCGGAATTTGCGACCGCATCGATACGCTTGCAGGCTGTTTCGCGGTCGGGTTGGTTCCGAAGGGATCCGCGGATCCTTTCGCCCTTCGCCGGGCTGCGCTCGGAACGCTTCGGAGCGCCGCGGAAGGTCCGGTCGATGTACCGCTCGGAGCGATGCTCAAGGCGGCGCTTTCCGCGTTCGAAAAGGCCACACCCGACACCGAAGAAACGCTGCTTCGCTTCTTCGAGGATCGCGCCAAGGGCCTCCTTCGCAACGAGGTCGAACCGGATGTCGCGGAAGCGTCGCTTGCGACCTGGGTGGACGGTGGCCACGCGAGCGTTCGCGCGCTCTTCGAGCGAGCGAGGGCGCTTTCTGAGTTCCGCAAGACAGACGGGTTCGAGTCACTTGCGATCGCGTTTAAGCGCGCGTTTAACATCGCCGGCCGCGATGCCCGACCGTGGGATGCTGCGCTTCTTCAAGAGGACGAGGAGCGGACACTGGTTGCCGCGTTCGAAGGCGCGAAGGAACGGATCGAAGACGCAATCGGGGCCGAAGATTTCCGCGGCGCTCTCTCTGTCATCGCTGCCGACCTTCGCGGGCCGATCGACTCCTTCTTCGATGAGGTCATGGTCATGTGCGAGGACGAGAAGGTTCGAGAGAACCGGCTCGCGTTGCTCTCTTCCATCGCATCCGTCGCGTCACAGGTCGCAGCGTTCGAGAAGCTTCAGACGCAGAGGAGCGACGCGTGAGCAACGTTTACGCATTCGATGCCGAGATCGATTTCGGCGCGCTTTCTCCCAAGGAGCTTCTTGGCGGTAAGGGCGCTGGCCTCGCGGAAATGACCCGCCAGGGGATCCCCGTCCCGCCCGGATTCACGATGACCACCGATGTCTGTCGCGCGCATCAGGAGACGGGACAGCTCTCCGAAGATGTACGCGCGGAAGTCGAGCGAGAGCTCGCGAATCTCGAGGGCAACGTTGGCAAGCGGCTGGGCAACGCGGATGCCCCGCTTCTCGTATCCGTTCGCTCCGGCGCGGCGATTTCAATGCCCGGGATGATGGATACGATCCTGAATCTTGGGCTCAACGATGAGACGGTCGAAGGGCTGGCGCGGATCACGAATGATCCCCGTTTCGCTTACGACGCGTATCGCCGCCTGCTTCAGATGTATGGGAACGTTGTTCTCAACGTGGATCACCATCGATTCGAAGAGACGCTAACGCAGCTGAAGAGCCGCCATGGCTTCGATGGGCGTAGCGATGCCGATGTGAGCGCGGATTGCTGGAAGGAAGTCTGCGCGGCGCACAAAGCGACGCTCGCAGAGCTCGGCACGCCTTTCCCTCAAGACACACGCATCCAGCTTTTTAATGCCATTGAAGCGGTGTTTGCGTCTTGGGGAAATATCCGCGCGGTGCGTTATCGGCAGATGCAGGGCATTCCGCACGACGGCGGCACGGCTTGCAATATCCAAGCGATGGTCTTCGGCAATCGCGGGCCAACGAGCGGCTCCGGGGTCGCCTTCACCCGAAACCCGTCGACGGGGAAGAAAGAGCTCTACGGCGAGTATCTCCCGAACGCTCAAGGGGAGGATGTCGTTGCCGGCATTCGGACTCCGCTGTCTTTGACGGTGGATGGCGCGACGCCAGGGCGAGAAGACCAAGCCCTTGAGCGTTCGATGCCAGCGGCGTTCGAGGCGGTGCAGAAGCACTGTGACGCGCTCGAACGACACTTCGGCGATATGCAGGACGTTGAGTTCACGATCGAAGAAGGTCGGGTCTACGTATTGCAAACCCGGCGCGGGAAGCGCGCGGCGCGCGCGGCGGTTCGTATCGCGGTCGAGATGGTGCAAGAGGAAGCGCTCTCGATTGAAGATGCACTGCTGACCGTCGATGCTTCGGGCCTCGATGCATTGCTTCACGCGCGCCTGCCGACGCCGGACGAGCTCAAGGTGCGAGGCATTGAGGCGCTTGCTTCGGGCCTTCCGGCGAGCCCTGGCGGCGCGACAGGCAAAATTGTCTTCGACGCCGATATGGCCGTCGAGCGAGCTGCTGGGGGCGAAGACGTCATCTTGGTGCGCCGGGAGACCAGTCCCGAGGATATTCATGGGATGAAAGCCGCAGCCGGTATTCTCACGGCCACGGGCGGCATGACCTCGCACGCGGCCGTTGTCGCCCGCGGGCTCGGAAAATGCTGCGTGGCGGGCTGCAGTGATGTTCACGTGAACTACGCCGAGAAGACGGTCACGATTCGCGGCAAAGGCGGGGAAACAATCCTTCGCGAAGGCGATGGGATGAGCCTGGACGGGACCCACGGCAAGGTCTACGCGGGCGAGCTTGAGGTTGTGGCTGCCGCGACCGTCCCCGAGCTGGAGACCATCATGTCGTGGGCCGATGAGCGGCGAACGATGAAGGTTCGGGCGAACGCGGATACGCCAGGTCACGCGAAAATGGCACGTGCTTTCGGAGCGGAGGGGATTGGCCTGTGCCGGACCGAACACATGTTCTTCGATGCGGACCGACTCGAAGCGATGCGGGCGATGATTCTCGCTCCCTCGGTGGAGGTTCGCGCGGAGTGGCTTTCGAAGATCGAGCCGATGCAACGAGCCGATTTCGCTGCCATCTTCGAAGCGATGGATGGTCTGCCGGTGACCGTTCGCTTGCTCGACTGGCCGCTCCACGAGTTCTTGCCAAAGACGGACGCTGAGTTCGAGCAGGTCGCGGCGGCGCTTGGAGACTCTGAGAAGTCGCTTCGTGAGCGAGCGCAGCAGCTTCATGAGATCAACCCGATGCTCGGTTTCCGAGCGGTGCGCGTCGGTCTTGCTTTTCCCGAGATCATGCGGATGCAGACGAGAGCCCTGATCGCCGGCGCGCTTGAGGCGCAAGGGAAGGGCGCGACGGTGCTCCCCGAGATCATGGTTCCCGTGGTCGGGCTTGCTTCCGAGGTGAGAGCCGCCGTCTCGATCGTTCGTTCACAGGTCGAAAACTCTCTCGACGGTGCCTCTCTCGCCTATCAGATCGGAACGATGATCGAGCTACCCCGCGCGTGTTTGTGCGCGGACGAGATCGCCGAGCACGCCGAGTTCTTTTCGTTCGGCACCAATGACCTCACCCAGACGACGTTCGGTATCAGCCGCGACGATGCGGGGCGCTTCCTTCCGCATTACCTCGAGAACGGTCTTATCGAACACGACCCCTTTGCGGTGTTGGATTCAAAGGTCTGTGAGCTCATGAGCCTCGCGATTGAACGGGGGCGAGGGGCGCGGGCCGGTTTGAAAGTGGGTATTTGCGGCGAGCACGGAGGCGACCCTCGTTCCATTCAACGGGTTCGTGCGCTGGGACTGAACTACATCAGCTGCTCACCACCGCGGCTTCCGATCGCACGTCTCGCGGCTGCACAATCTTCTATCGAAGAAGCAAAAGCGAAGTAAATTCAGCGCAAAACCACTCGTTTTTGCGAAAATCGAAAAATTCCAACCGGAGAGCCAAGATTCAACGCTTTTCGGGGTTTTACCTATGAAACCTTGACGTTTGGTCGAGGTGCACGGACACTGTTCAAAGTTATTCGATGGACTTTTCTTCTCGGACTTCACTGTCGGCGCTAAACGGGACCTTCGCGGGGATTCTGCGATGAACCAAACCGCTGAAGACATGCAGCCAGCGAAGCTGGTGGGAACCACGATCGACGGGCGTTATCGGATCGACTCCGTGCTCGGAGAAGGCGGCATGGGCTTGGTCTACAAGGCCACCCAAATCCAGCTCGATAAGCACCTCGCGGTGAAGGTGCTCCGACCGGACGTGAGCCGCGACGCGGAAATCATCACGCGTTTCCGTCAAGAAGCGCGATCCGCTTCCGCAATCGGGAACCAGCACATCATCGATATCAGCGACTTCGGTTCGCTCCCAGACGGCTCCGCGTACTTCGTCATGGAGCACCTCGATGGAACCGATCTGACCGGCGCCATCGAAGAGCGTTCGCTCACGCCCGACCGTGTCGTTCACGTTGCGAAGCAGCTCTGTCGTGCGCTCGGCGCGGCGCACGCCGCCGGTATCGTCCATCGGGACCTAAAACCTGACAATATTTTCCTCATCACGCGTGGTGGCGATAGCGATTTCGTGAAGGTCCTCGATTTCGGCATCGCGAAGGTCGGCGGCTCGTCGAGCAAGCTGACGCGAGCGGGCCAGGTCTTCGGGACTCCGCACTACATGTCGCCAGAGCAGTGCGCGGGGAGTGGCGTCGATCACCGGACGGACGTCTACGCAATCGGCGTCATCATGTACGAGATGCTCACCGGAGAAGTCCCGTTTGATGCGGACAACCTGATGGGTATCCTCACCAAGCATTTGTACGAGGCGCCGGTTCCTCTTCGCGAGCGCAATCCATCTGTCCCGGAAGGTCTTGAGCAGATCGTGCTTCGCGCGATGAGCAAGAGCCTCGACGAGCGTTACGAGAGCATGGAGGCCCTTCTCCAAGACCTCGAACATTTTCAGTCGGGCGGGGTTGTTTCTTCCGCTCCCGTCCGAGCGCCTGCGATTCCGGGCGCTACGGAAGAAAAGAGCTCCAAGCTTCCCCTTGTTCTCGCTGCCGTGGCAGCGGTCATCCTCGCTGGCGGCATCGGTGTTTGGTGGATGGGCCAGCAGAACGAGGAAGTGGTTAACGTCGAGCCTCCCGTCGTCGAGCCTGAGCCTGAGCCGCTTCCGGATCCGGAACCCGAGATTGAACCGGAGCCCGAGCCGGAACAGGTGGAAGTGGCGGCTCCCGCTGTGATGGTGCATGTCCAGTCGCAGCCGACCGGCGCGTCGTTGTGGCGCGGGACCGAAATCATCGGTCAGACTCCTCTCGACGTGACCCGGCCGACGGGCGAAGAGCCTCTCGAACTTGAGCTTCGGCTTGAGGGGTATCAGACGAGAGCGTTCTCGATTTCCAATCTGACCTCACCAGATTTGCCGGTGCTCGAAATGGACCGGGTGGTGGTTCGTCGTCCCGGAATGATGCGTGGTATGCGTCGCGGTGAAGGCACCATGGAACCGACCGCGAGCGGTATGATGGAGAGCGCGATGATGTCCTCGGGTATGAGCGAAGTGCTCGACCCTTGGAACTAGTTTTTGGTTCAAATCGGTAGGAAGGTTCTTCTTCCGCGAACGCCGATCCGAGCCTCGCTCTTCCTTCGATATACTCGGCGCCCTGACGAAAGATCATCCTTTCCACCGATCTGATCCCCGCACGAGTCGCGTGCCTCTATTCTGAGCACGAACACTTCGGGAATGGGTTACGTCGGGAGCTGCGCTCTCCGGGCTTGTTCATCGCGTATGAGGCACGGCTGCATTTTCCACGTCGAGCTTCGCCCTTCGTGGCTGCTGAGCTTGGGTGGTTGAATGTCGGCATAAATCGGCGCAACCTTCCCGTGCTGGTCCAGAAACCGGCCGCCCAATACTTATGACCCGCCTCCTTGCATCTCTTCGGCCTCTCCTGCTCCTTTCCATGTTCGCGCTCACCCTTGGAGCGACATGCAATGAGCAGGTGGAAGTACATGAAGACCTTCGCGAAGTTTCGGATGCTCCCGTTGGGCTCGCTGCTGGCGACCTTTTCGAGATCCGTGTTTATGGCGAAGAACAACTCAGCGCGGAGTACCGCGTTGACGAAGACGGAACCATCGATTTTCCCTTCCTTGGTCGAGTTCCCGCGGAGGGAGCATCCGCTCGCGAGATGGCCGAACGCATCGCCGAAGGGCTGCAAGAAGCGGAGATTATGATCGACCCTCAGGTGACGGTGCTCCGGTCGGAGAGCCAGTCGACCCGGGTGAGCGTCATGGGCGCGGTCGCGCAGCCAGGAACTTTCCCGGTTACCCCCGGCATGACGGTGATTCAAGCCATCTCTCAGGCAGGGGGATTTTCTCCTCTCGCGAGCCGAAACAACGCGGTGCTCACGCGCCAGTTCCCGAGCGGGCAGCGTCGTTTCCCCGTGCCGGCTGGAGATATTAGCCGCGGAGAGGTGGCCGATATTCCCATGCAAGCAGGCGATATCCTCTTCATCCCCGAGCGAGTGTTTTAATCATCCTCTGAGCCGTCTCGCTGACGGCTTACTCATTGGCTGCCGAATTGGTGACGGCCCGATCGCTGGCGCCCTAATCGCTAGGGAGAGAGTCGCTGGGGAGGGAGTCGCTAGGCAGAGAGTCGTCTGATTCGGCACTCGGCCGTGGCGGGTTGGTCTCGTTTTCGCCAGCACCGGCCGCATCTTGAGAATCGTCTTCGGAGACCACATCGACTTCGGGCGCCGAGCTTTCGGATTCGTCTCGTTGCTCGTCTTCCCGCTCGGCATCCGGGGTATCGTTGCTCGTCGGCGCATCGGCGACCGGCGGCGTATCTTCGCTTCGCGCAGTGTCCCCGCTTGGTGTGGTCGCGGGGTTTTCTGTCGGTTCACTTGCGGGTTCGTCGCCTTCGGGAGCCGGGGTCGCGCCGCGTCGAAGGCGTTCGGGTACGCGGCTGGCTTCCGCGTATACGATGATCTCTTGACCGATCTGCAGGGTGGTCCGTCTCGAGAATCGATTGATGCGGGCGAGGGAGCCGATGCTCAGGCCAAAGCGCCGCGCGATATGTCCGAGCGTGTCGCCTTCCGAGATTCGGTACCGGAAGCGAATGCGTCCTTGTTCGGTCTCGCGCTGGTTAAAGAACTCTTCGGTGCCGACGGTGACCAAGCGCACCTGGTCTTCGTTGAGCGTGACCACGCTGCGCAGGTCCCGGCTCTCCGGCACGATCGCTTGTAGGTACATGCCCGAGTGCAGGCGAGCGTGTAGGTCGAGCTGGTTCCAGTTCGCCAGGTCCGCGGGACGGGCCCCAAACTGCGCTGCGAGCGGGGCCAGGGAATCTCCACGCTGAACCTCGTAAAAGACCCGCCGCATCCCTTCTGGCACTTCGGTGGCCGGGATCGCCACGACCGGTCGCTCACCTTCTCTTTCGAGCGGCAAGGGATCCACGGCCGGTACGAGAATCACACTCCCGGCGGAGATGCTCTCGCCGCTTCGAACGGCGTTGAGTTCGCGAAGTTCGGCGACGCTGGTTCGGTACCGTCGGGCAACGGAACGTAGGTTTTCGCCGAAACGAAGCAGGTACGCCTGAGTGGCCGGATTGTCCTGCCTGGCGCGAGTCCACGCGCGCGCAAAGCTCTCGGCGCGCCCGGCGGGAATTTGAATTGTGGTCCGGCGCCCAGGCGGCGTGCGCTGGCGGAGAAGGTGAGGGTTGAGCGCAATGAGTTCTTCTTCAGGAACTCCTGCGGATCTCGCCAGGCGAGAAAGCCGAACTCCTCCTTCGATCTCAAAACCCTCTGTCTCAAGTGGCGTATCGCGCGTGACTTCGCCGAAACCGAATCGCTCGGGGTTCCGCATCACCACGCCGCACGCGACAATCTTTGAGACGTAGACGGTGGTCTCGTAGGGGAGGCCCGCTTCGATCTCGGCGAGCATCCAATAATCGTTCGAGTTGTATTTGCGAATCGATCGGAGCAGCGCGCCTGGGCCCATATTGTACGCCGCAAGCGCAAGCTCCCACCCACCGAATCGCTGATGGAGATCCCCAAGCATCCTCGCGGCGGCCTGTGTGGAGGCGACCGGATCGAGGCGCTGATCGACCCAGCGGTCTCGCTCGAGTCCGTATTCGTTGCCGGTGCGAGTCACGAATTGCCACAGCCCTGCGGCGCCCCGATTCGAACGGACGGTCGGATTAAAACCACTCTCCGCCATCGCGACGCAGCGAAGGTCCTCTGGCACGCCCGCGTTCTGAAGCTCACGCTGAATCATGGGGCCGTAACGCGCCGAGCGTTGCAGCCAAGTGCGCATCAAATGGCGCCCCCGTCGATCGTCACGAAAGTAGTGCAGGTAGTCGAGGACCTGCGGGTGAAAGCGAACGGGGAGGTCTGGAAGTTCAATCCCGGAGAGCCATTCGTGCTGCGAGGCGTCTGCACTTTCGGGAGTGGTGGAGAGCGAAACCAATGGCTGGTTTGGACGTTCACCGAACCAAGCGTGCTCCGCTTCGCGCAACGCTTCTTCGGCGCTCAGCCGATCGGGGAGATCTCCGCTCGCCTCCGCTTCCACCTCCTGGGCCAGTCCGCTGCTGCCGCCGAGCGAAAACGAGATCAGACCGGCTGCGAGGAGCTGGCGCGCATTTTTCCACCAAAGTGGGCGTGCGATCGTGCGAGTCGTGTTCATCGTTTCCGGCTGCGCGGGGATGCGCGAGAAAACTACCCTAGCGCGAAGGCCCATTTGGGGCACGTTTCTGGTAGCGTATGGACATGTGCTGCCCGCGATACATGCGCATCGCGCGCGTTGCATAAGAGAGAGGAAGGTTCTCGTGCATCGAGGCGTTAGACAGCTGATGAACTGGGTCCGCGAAAACGCGGAGGAGCTTGAGCTCGAGCTGAATCCGCCGGCAAGCTCGGAGGACATAAGCGCCCTCGAACAGGTTCTCGGCGGTCCGCTTCCGATGGATCTACGCTTGGTGCTTACCCGATTTAATGGGGCGACGCTGCCGGTTGGAACTTTGCTCCCCGCGGGCCTGGAGCCGAAAACCATCGGAGCGACGATTCGAGAATACGCCGAGTCCGTAGGTCGGGATTTCCTCGATCCAGATCTACTCTTGCCCTTTTGTCGCACGCGCGAAGGGTCGCTGCTTTGCTTCGACCGGAGCGCGGGGCCCGTCGCAGATACGTGGCCCATCGTCGACTACTACGAGGATCTCGACGAACACCATCTGATGTATCGGACCTTCAACGGTTGGTGCCGGGTCTGCGTCGCCGAGTGGTCCTCGGACGATTTCTGGGATGACTTTACACTCGAGACCTACCTCCGTTCCGGGCAGCGTCACGCGGAGTTCGAGCCGGATGTTTCGACAGCACACGCGACGGTCGCGCACGCGTTGCGTCGCGCAGGAAGGCCCGAAGAGGCACTCAAGGCCTATATGCGCGCTGCTACCTGCGTGCCCTCGTTGCCGCGAACGGACTGGGAAGGCCTGAAGCTCGCGGTTCTCTTACGAGATGTCGACGCCGCGTTTGAGTGCGCTTCTCGGCTTTCCAGCCGTGCGCCACATGCTCGCTGGCAACAGCGTGAAACGACGGCGCTGAAGGTGGCCGAAATGATTCGGATCCTTCTGGTTCAAGCGGATGCTGAGGTTCAACCTTGGCTCCGGCTTTTGGATGCGTTGATCGAACAGTCCACGCATGGCGCTCAAGCCCGCATTCAGGACATTCGCGAAGCCGCCGCCAATGGCGGAGTGATGCCCGAAATGGCCCCACGCGTTTCCGCGGTTCCTCCCGCAGGCGACAAAGAGGCGTGGCTCAAATCCTGCCGGGAAGCCTACGTCGCGGGCGCCCTCCGCGAAGAAGATATCTTGCTCGATCCACAGATGACCGAGACGTTCGATTTCGAAGAACTCGCCGATATCCTACGCCAGCGCCGCGATTTCGGCTGAGCTCGACCGAGAAAGAGGTGGGCATGGAACGAGTCGTCGTCGAGAATGAGGAGTACGGTCAGCGTATTGAAACTCGTCTGGTAATGGCGTTTTTCAATAAGGCGAATTTCGCAGATTTCGTTTCGCTGATTGCAGAACTGGAAGACATTGATTCGTTTGACGGGGCGACAATCCTGTGCACCGCGATTCGGTATGGCCGCTCCGACGTTGTGCATCACATCCTGTCGCTTGGAGCTTGCCCGAACCATCGCGAACACGGCGGCGCGTCCCCACTAAGTGCGGCGGCGTTCGATTGTGATGTCGAATTGATCGAGTTCCTCCTAGCGCATGGAGCGAATCCGGACATCACCGTGCCGGCCTCAGACGAGCCTGGACATCGAATGAATTTTTTGGAGCTTTTCGAGGAGTGCGCCCTGGATCGCGAGGAACCTTGGAAAATCCCTCTCGTTTCGAAGTTGTTTGATAAGTACTCTCGTCGTGGCCGGGTGCCGCGAGACATTCGATGATTTCCGAGCGACGAGAACGAAAGCTCAAGAAAGAACTCTGGGATGCCGTGCGCCGCGGCCAGAAGTTGTCGATGATCGCGCTTCGAGAGTTGCGGGACACTGTCGGCTTTGATGAGCTTGATGAGAGCGGAGAGAGTCTGCTTTTTGTCGCGATCCGCCTGAGTAACGAGGGGGCGGTTCGGGCACTCCTCGAACACGGGGCAGGTTCGAACCGAAAGGTGAGGGGCATCGTGCCCTGGCATGCGGCGCTGGAGATAGGCAACGTTGAGATTGTCGCTCTGCTCGTGGAGTTTGGAGCGAACTTTCATCTCAGGGACCGCCAGGGGCGTAGCGGCGCAGAGATCGCGGAGGCGTTCGGACACTTTGAGCTTGCGACCAAGTTTGCCAAATGGGAGGCGGTGTTAAAGCACAACATTCCGCCTGTACCTCCGAATCGCGAACTTGAAGATTGAGGGAGTAGCGAAATGAGTATGTCGACTCGGATCGGATGCAAGTCGGATGACGCTGACATTTATGCGTACGTGCCCCTCGGAGATTTGCACCGCGTTGTTCAACACCTCGACGCGATCTCTGAGGCCACTGGCGTTGCTCTGTTCTCATCGCTTTTTGCGAACCTCGAAATGCACCGAGAACAAGTAGAACACCAGTGCTGGCGAGACGATCGAAGTGACGAAGAAAACACCCGAATCGTCGAAGATGAACTGAAGAATAGGCTCCCTTACATAGCGCCTTCCTGTGTGCTGATCGTTTTTCGGGCGCTTTACCGCTCGCTGCAGAATCCAGAACCACCGTTGCAAACGCTGCTTCACAAAGACGGTTGCGCCGTTCGTCTTGAGTCGGTACTTGAGTCACTCCGGCGGGGGATCTCGTATCTTGAGAAGGCGTCGGAACCCGTGCACCTTGCCGTCGAGTGCTAACGCTCAGGCTCTCGCAGCGATTGTCGCGATGCCGAATGAGATGACGATGATGGCGAGTAGCGCTAGGAGGATCGCGCCCACGATTTTCCAGATGGAGTAGGGGGCATCGCCGAAGGTGACCCGGGAATCTTGGCCGTGAACGATCGCGCGGTAGACCTTCGAGCCGTACCGATAGGTGGCGACATAGGTCGGGAACGCGAAGCGGCGGGTGATGAGACGGGTCGGCAAGAGCGAGACGTTCACGTTTCTCGTTCGGCTGCCGGGAACCCAGTTCTTGGCCGCGTATTTGGCCTGTGCTCGAAGAGATTTGGCGACGGCAGCGCGGGCTGCGGAGCGGCGGGCGTCGAAGCGTTCGGTGAACGCGCCAGGCATCTCGTGGGGACGCTTTGTGGCGGTTCGTAGATCGAACGCTCGCGCGAGCTTCGAGGTCTCTTCCCGGCTGAGCCCTTTCGATGCGCTCACGAGCGCAGAGCGCAAGGAGAGCGGGGATTTTCCTGAATGGGGGGCCCAGCGCGAACGGCGGCTTCCAAGGTCGCTATCGGCGGTCCAATGCACCATCGCGTCAACATCGAAAGTCCATCCGACCCACCAGAGAGGCGTGAGTTTGTCGAGCGTCGCCTGCGAGCTGAGGTGAGTCGGGCGGAAGTAGCCGAGGGTGGAGAGCCATGACCGAAGTGCGGCTTGCGCCTGATCCGGCGAAACGCGAAACGGCAGATATGCCTCGGCTTCTTCGATCGGGTCGAGAGTCTTTTCGAGGTGCATCACCGAATCGCAGAAGACGCACTTCGGAGCCTGGGCGTGAACGTCGTAAGTGATGGCGGCGCCGCAGCCGTCACAGCGAAGAATGGTGGCTTCCACGCGGTCGTGATCTTCCGCTTCAGGAAGAATATAAGCGCAGATGGAGCAACGCAGATCGCTCGTTTCGGTCGGGCTCTGACAACGAGGGCAAGCGCTCATCGGGGGCGCCCCAAGTAAATGATTCCAAGGCCGATGGCCGCGATGATAGTGATCACCAACAGGACCAGCGCGCCGATCTTCCACCAAGATTTCGGTGCGTCGCCGAAGAGTTTTCCTGTCTGACCGTTGATCAATAGCCGCACGACTTCCCCTTCCTCGCCGTAGACGATGGGGAGTACCCATATCGGCGCGAGCATGATCTCGGAGTCTTCTTGGTCGAGGTTCGTATTCCACGAGAGGCCGCGGAATTTATCGCCCGGCATAAAGCCGGTGAGGTCTGCTCCGACCGCGGCAAGCGCTTCTTGGCGCGCAAGCTCCGCGCATTCTTGCACTGAGCGGGAGGGTTCTTCGGTGGCCCAGCCGGAGACGATTCGGGGGTCGTATCTTCGAAGCTCACGAAGATCGAAGGGTTCGATGGCTTCGAGCTCCGGATTTGGAAGTCCACGTGATGCGCTCACGACGCGGTCCGCGACGTACATCGCATGATGCCCGGAAAGCGGTCGCCACTCGGTCTCGGTACGCGTTCGCGTGCGCGTGACAGTCTTGCCCTGGGAGTCCGTCGTCGTATAGGTCTCGGTGACCGTATAGTTCTCGCCGATCATCGCCTCGTACGTGGAGTGAGCGCGAGCCGAGTAGAGATAGGTCGGCAGGTAGATGCCGCGGAGGTTTTGGAGGGGGGCGCTCCGGAACGCGTTTGGGGCAAACGGGCGCGAGCGGACCCACTCTTTCGCGATGGCCTTTACCCGCTCGGGGGTCACCCGAAAAGGAAGCGCGAAGGTTGGATTCGGCCGGTCCGGGCTCGCAGGGCGCTCGACCACCTGAGGTGAGCCGCAATAGACGCAAGTCCCCGTACGAAAACGGGGCTCAAGTTCGACTCGAGCCCCGCATCGGCCGCATTCAAGGCCGTTCATCGATGCTCCCACATGGGAGCGACGATACTACTCGCCGAGCGCGCCGCCAAGATCTGCGGCGGCTTCTTCGACGGCGTCGGCCGCCTCGGCGCCAGCTTCTTCCACCGCGTCCACCGCGTCGGCACCAGCCGCTTCGACGGCCTCGACGGCGTCGCCCGCGGCTTCTTCGACACTGTCAGCGGCTGCTCCCGCGGCTTCTTCGACACTGTCAGCGGCTGCTCCCGCGGCTTCTTCGAC
>JAHDCI010000031.1:36265-38284 GCA_020629955.1 Myxococcota bacterium
CTGCTCCCGCGGCTTCTTCGACACTGTCAGCGGCTGCTCCCGCGGCTTCTTCGACACTGTCAGCGGCTGCTCCCGCGGCTTCTTCGACACTGTCAGCGGCTGCTCCCGCGGCTTCTTCGACGGCGTCGCCCGCCTCTTCGGCGTCTTCGACCAGCTCGTCGGCGTCATCCGCAAGATCTTCAAGCGCGCTATTTACCTCGGCCTCAAGACCTTCGGGCGAATCCTCAACCGGCTCGTCTGCTGCCTCATCCGCACTCTCTTCGGCCGCGGAACCTTCCTCGGAGTTGTCGTCTGAGCTCTCCTCTGCGTTTGCGGCACCGATCGCAGCAGCGCGCTCGGCCGCATCCTCAAGATCTCCTTCGCCGGGCGAGGAGAGGTACGCGAGGAACGCGGAAAGGAACATGAAGAGCGCTGCGAAGATCGCGGTCATGCGCGTGAGGATATTCGTCGCGCCGGCGCCGCCGAAGACCTGCTGGCCTGCGGAAGAGGCTGCGCCGCCTCCGAGAGCGCCCATGCCGCCTCCCTTGCCGGACTGCAAAAGCACAACCGCGATGAGGAAGAGACAGACGAGGACGTAGACGATGGAGAGAAAGGTAAACACTTGATAAACCTAGGGTTTTTATTCGGCGAAGTTTGCCGGAAAGTTTGTATTTGTGAGCGAATCGTTAGGAAGCGATAGCGGCTTCGATGATCGGAATAAAGGTCTCGGCTTTGAGCGAGGCGCCGCCCACAAGGGCGCCGTCGATATCGCTTTGGGCCAATAGTTCCGCCGCATTTGCAGGCTTCACCGACCCTCCATAAAGGATTTGGACCTGCTGCGCCAGCGAAGCGTGGTGTTCTGTGAGCCAAGCGCGGATCGCGGCGTGCACTTCTTGCGCATCGGCCGGCGCGGCAGTTTTGCCGGTGCCAATCGCCCAGACGGGTTCGTAGGCCAACACAAGCTTTGAGACATCGACGCCTTCGAGGGCGGCGGCGACTTGCGCGGTCACGGTCGAAATCGCGTCCCCAGCTTCGCGCTGCGCCAGTGTCTCGCCGATGCAGACGATCGGAATGAGGCCCTGGGCCTGCAGCGCCTTCACCTTTTCGTTCACGCCCGCGTCCGTCTCTCCGAAGAGCGAACGGCGCTCCGAGTGGCCGACAATGCAGTGGCTTGCGCCAGCGTCTTGAATGAGCGCGGGAGAGAGTTCGCCCGTAAACGCGCCTGAGTCCTTCGCGTGCGTATGCTGCGCTGCGACCTTCAGCGGCGTTCCGGAAGCCGCCTCGGCGACCGCGGAGAGCGAAAGAGAGACGGGCGCAACGATCACTTCGGCGCCGCTTTCGGGAGAGGCTTTGGCGATGGCGGACGCAAGCGCACGCGATTCGGCAATCGTGAGATTCAGCTTCCAGTTACCGGCAATGATCGGGGTTCTCATATTTCTTCCTTGAGCGAGACGAAACGACTGTTTACGCGATCTACGCGGGGTTCGTCCATGGGCTCGCAAAAAATCCAAGCCGAATCAGCGCTCCGCTGTGGTGTGCATTTTCAAAACGGAAGGGAAGGGCGGCGGAGATGGGAATTTCCCGGTCGTTTTCGTCAAAAGCCCGATTTGGCTGCGAAAGCGATCGCGGCCCCGGGCCATTCGTGATCCACGTCGAGGCAGGTATTCGCAAGTTGCCATGAGGATGCAGGATCTCGATGCTCCGTTCGCGCATCTGGACTCGGTAGTCACTCGCAAACGTCGTGTAAAGTCCAGCGAGTCCCAACTTCGAGCATGCAAAGAAAAAGCGAGCCTTTTAGGGCTCGCTTCTCTCAACCGGATGAGCTCGATTAGCCCTCGAGCGCCTCGACGCCCGGGAGGCGCTTGCCCTCGAGGAGCTCTAGAGACGCGCCGCCACCCGTGGAAACGTGAGTGTACTCGGCTTCGAGGCCAAGCTTTGTAATCGCGGCGACGCTATCGCCTCCGCCGACGACGGTGAAGCCGACGCAGGTGGCGAGTGCTTTGGCGACGGCGTTGGTGCCGACCGCAAAGGCGTCGTTTT
>JAHDCI010000032.1 GCA_020629955.1 Myxococcota bacterium
GAGAAGGAAGAGCGGTGCTCGTTCGACGAGCCTCGGAAAGCTCTGTGATTTCAAGAGCTGCGTTATGGCGGCGCTGAATATAGGGACAGGCCCTACGTCACCGAAAGGCGAACCGTGTCCCCGTCCGAAGAAACCGGTCGCGCGAGGGCCTCTTTCGCAGCTCGATAGGCAAGCTCGCTCGCTTCGGCCCCCGCTTCGAGCCGAAACGGTCCGAGACGCGGAAGGTCGTCGATCGCGACTGCGATCAAGCCCGGGCGGGCTGGAACCTGAGCGCTCGGGTCGTCCGATCGGCGCCACGGCGAGCGAGACACCAAATGGTGCGCGAGAACCCGCTCACCCGGCTGCATTGAGTCGAGAGCAGGACGGTCCGCGACACCTCCATCGATCGTCGGACGAGCGCCGAGCCAAACCGGATGAAATAAAAAGGGAAAGCAGCACGAGGCTTGAATCACCGGGCTCAACTTGCCGGACTCCACGAGGCGGGTGCGCTTTTCGTAGATGTCGAAGACACTGATCGTGAGTGGAACCTCTGTCTCTTCAAAAGTCTTCGCCTTGAGGAGCCGTTCCAGTCGGTCGCGAAAGAGACCGCCGCGCAAGAGCCCCGCGCCCACCCATGGGTCCCAGAACTCTTCGCGTCGCAGGTCGCGAAGCTCCTCGCAGAGCTCTTCCCCAGAGACGCCAGAAGCGTACGCGCCCGCGATCAAGGAACCTGCGCTGGACCCGGTTATTCTGGCCGGCTTCAACCCAGCGTCGTCGAGCGCGCGCATAAAGCCCGCGTGTGCAAAAAATCCGAAAAACCCGCTCGAGAGCGCCAGCGAAAACGGCGCCTTCGAGAGCCATTCAGCGAGGGTCTGACTCACGAGACGCTCCGAAAGAGCAAAGAGGTATTGATGCCTCCGAAGGCGAAGTTATTGCTCATGACTGTCTTTGGGGAAGCATCCCGGACAGTGTCCACAATCTGAAGTGCCGGGAACTCGGGGTCGAGCGTCGAAAAGCCCCGGCTCGGCGCAAGGTATCCCCGGCGCAGCATGGATAGGCAAAAGGCCGCCTCGATGGCGCCGCAGGCCCCGAGCGTATGACCGGTAAACCCCTTCGTGCTGCTGACGGGAACGTGCGCTCCGAAGACCGCAGCGGTGGCGATCGCTTCACTCCGGTCACCGACGTGCGTGGCGGTCGCATGCGCATTCACGTAGTCGATCGCGTCGGCGTTCAGTTCTGCATCCTCAAGAGCGAGGCGCATCGCGCTCTCCATCCCCTCCGGGCTTGGAGAGGTGATATGCGTTCCATCGCAGGTTGTCCCGAAACCAACGATCTCGCCGTAGATTTCGGCGCCGCGTGCGACGGCCCGTTCGTAGTTCTCAAGCACCAAGGTGCCTGCGCCCTCGCCGACGACGAGCCCGTCACGTTGGGCGTCGAAAGGACGCGGAGACGCATCCGGATCATGGTTAAACTTCGTCGAGGTCGCCTGGAGAATGTCGAAGACGCCGGTGGTGATGTAGTGCATCTCCTCGGCGCCGCCGCAGATCATGACATCCTGCTTGCCGTAGCGAATCGCCTCATATCCAAAGCCGATCGCTTGGCTGGCAGAAACGCAGGCCGCACACGTGGTCAGCACTCGACCCCGAATACCGAAATGAACCGCGAGGTTTGCGGCGCAGGTGTGGGTGGCGAACTTCAAATAGGCGTTCGAGCCGAGGCGAAGCAGCGCTTCCGGTTCCGCGAGATGCAGCGCGAACTTTTCCCAAGCCGCGGTCGAGCCGTGCGTGGAACCGTAGGCCAGACCGGTGCGGGGATGCTGAAGAGTATCTTCACTCAGCCCCGCGGACTCGATCGCCTGTTCGCTTGCGTAAGTTGAGAGCTTGGCGACGCGGCCCATCGTACGCGTCACTTTGCGCGGCCATTTCCCAAGCTCCCGGTCGATCGGCGCCCCAAGGCGCGTGATCATCTCCGGGTGCTTATCCCATTCGGGCATCTTGCGAATGCCATGACGCCCGGTGAGTAGCGCTTCCTCAACCTCCGCGAGACTCGCGCCGATAGGACTCATCAACCCGACGCCGGTGACGGCGACCCGGTTCATACGGGGCTCATCTCAAGACTCCAGCCTCGCTTCGTGCTTCCTTCGAAGAAGCCGGAGGCACGGGAGCCGAGCGCAAACGATCCAAACTCGCCACGTCGCGCCGAGAGAAGAAGCGCGAGCGCAGGACCGACGCTGTGATTGCTCTGGAGACCGAACTCCGTCTCCACCGCCGGACCGAACTGAGGCAGCGAAACACGGGCGATCGCGCTCTCGCTCGGCACGCTTTGAAACGCGAGAGCGACCGCGGCGTTGTCGTGTTCGGTGTGATCGGCGATGGGCTCGGGCAACGTCTCTTCACCTGTCGTGACGAGCACGCGCTGCGCTTCGTTTGTCTTCAGAAGCGAAAAGGCTTCGAGCAAACACATCGCGAACGTCTCCGCACCACCGGCGATCGCTGTCGCAAAACCTTTGTTCTTCGCCGCGATCGAGAAAAGACCTGCCGCGGTATTGTGCACGCTGTTCTTAAAACGCGCGGGGGAGACAACGAAGGGCTCTTCCTTCATCATCTTCATCTGTTCGATGGCGATCTGAATCTCGCCATGTGCCGAGCCAAAGATCATCGCAAAAGGGGACGGCTCTTCCCCAAGCCAGCCCGCGGCTTCCGTCGCTTGGATCGCGACCTCCACGCTCATCCGCGTCAGCATGCTGGTCGCACGCTTCATCCGCGAAGCGACAAGCTTGCAGGGTGGCTTGATCGGTTCCCGCTGCACGCCTTCGATGACGTCGCTCAGCGTGTGCTGAGTCGGACTGAAGTAACCAGCGCCGACGAGGTAAATCTCTGCGCTCATGCTTCCCTCCCGATCACGAGAGAGCAGTTATTGCCCCCAAATGCGAACGCGTTCGAGAGCACGGTATCGATTTGGGTCTCCACGATTTCGGTCGGCACGTGTACTTCGATCTCCGGGTCGCGAGGGTCTGCCCCGATGGCCGCAGGGATCCAGCCTTCTTCGATCGCTTTGACAGCAAAGATCGCTTCGACTGCGCCGCACGCTCCCAGGGTGTGACCGGTATACGCCTTGGTGGAAACGACCGGAACCTCATCACCGAAGACGCGGATCACCGCTTTTGATTCCGCAGCGTCGTTGTACTTTGTACCCGTTCCGTGCGCGTTGATGTACTGCACCGCGGAGGCGTCAAGCCCGGCCTGAGCGAGCGCGTCCCGCATGGCCGCCTCCGCGCCGGCGCCGTTCGGTTCCGGAGAAGACATATGGTACGCGTCCGAGGTTTCACCAACGCCGCGAAGGAAGGCCCGCGGCGCATCCGACTCGCGCTCCAGAAGCACGTACGCCGCACCTTCGCCGACGTTCATTCCGGGACGGTCCATCCCAAAGGGGCGCGAAGGCTCATCCGCCATCACGCCAAGGCTATTGAAGCCCCGCACCGTCGTATTGCAGAGGCCATCGACGCCGAGGATCAAAGCGGCATCGATGACGTTCAGATCAAGCAAACGCCGCGCGGTGCCAAACGCCTTCGCGCTTGAAGAACAGGCGGTGCTAACAACCAGTCGCGGCCCTTCGATCCCAGCCAGCATTCCGACATAGTCCGCGCACGCGTGAAAGGTGTGCTGCTTGGCGTACTGATAGGCCGCGGAGGGTTTCCAGCCGGCCTTCTCGTCCGAATCGAAATAGTTGAAGTACTCCGCTTCGGTCCGGTCGATGCCGCCAGTGCTGGTGCCCACGACGAGCCCGATTCGAGCCGCGCCATAACGAGCTTTGGCGCTCGCCACCGCGGCTTCAATTTCCGGGTAAGCGAGCGTGGCGATCTGAGCGCTACGAGAGGTGTAGGCGGCGAGCTCCGCAGGCAGACTTGGAAGCTCCCCAAGGATGGCTCCGACGTTCGCTTCGAACGGAACGTCAAAGGGAACATCTCGAATCCCCCGACGGCCAGCACGCAGCTCGGCGAGGCACGCGTCGGTCGTATGGCCTAGGCTGCAAGCGAGCGAAAATGCGGTGATCGGATAAGGGACGCGAGGCGTAGTCATAGAATCGGTCGGAGAGAGGAGACGCTGGCGAGGACAATACCAGAAAAGACAGTGGCGCAGCGCGGCGCGACCTGCTCCGGTTCAGTCTTAGAGCAGAGCTCAGGAGGGTCGCAAGCCCTACTCGGGGCGCCCCGAGGGAAGCAAGCGGAGCTCATTTCGGTCGACGAAGCGAATGCGATGCCGGGCGATACGGCGAAGCTGCTGGGCGTCGAAGAAGGGCAGGCCTCTCCCGCGCGCATAACTCATGATATTGCCGGGCGTTGGGCTGTGCGGGTTTCCGAAAAAGTGACCGAGCTCGTGGGCCAGTACATGCGGCCCGGCGATCGAGGAAAGGATCACATAGTGTCTGGGTCCACCGCCCCGCCGTGATCGCCAGTGCACGCCGCGAATAAACTCCCCGGGCTGGTCGACATCTCCGAGCGCCTTGACGACGAAGACGTGAATCTCCCCATCGGCGACATACGGGCCCAGCTGATGGCGATGACCGCGAGTAATGAGGGTCGTGTGCTCGGGGGCCAGGTCCCGGCGGTCGACACGTTCGAAGGAGGTCTCGGAGGGAGCGAATATTTGGTTGGCGCGGTCAACCTGCGTATCGATCCAAGCCTCGTCGACAACCGGCGCGTCTCCTTCCGAGGCCACATGCACGGTGAGACCAAAACGCATCTCCTGCGCGGAGACCTCGCGAGAGCAAAGAAGAAGCGCGCTGAGCGCAAAAAGATGGGGTAAAAAACGGGTCACGCGTGAATCGAAGAGGCTTGCATTGCAAGAGCTTCGACTTCCGCGCTTCGAAAATGTTCACGCAATGCGGAATTCACGAGATCGGCGTTTTCGAAGATGGTGCCGTGCCCGCCAGGAACCTTCACGAGTCGCGAGTTCGGGATGCGTCGATGCAAATCCTCGCTTCGCTCGGGACGGATTAGAATATCGCCCTCGGGCTTGACGATCAGCGTTGAGGCTTCGAGTGTCTTGAGACGCGAGCGGGTATCGTGACGAACAACGGCACTGAGCTGGCCGAACACCGTTTTCCGATCGGTGGGCGTTCCAGCCTGCGCTCGCGAGCGGCGCTCAAGCTCATCCCGATTCACCGTGGCGAGGAAAGAAGGCGTGTAGAGGAGCTGACTAAGCGCGCTGATTCGCTGCTCAAGGGTCGACGCCGCTTGCACCCGCAGAAAACAACGGATGCCGTTCAGTCCAGGAAGAAAGCCACGCTTTCCACCCGAGTGGGTGGCGATCAACGAGAGCGACTTAACGCGTCCCGGAGCGCGCAGGGCGATCTCTTGGGCGATCATACCGCCCATCGAGACACCCACGATGTGCGCGGAGTCCCAACCGAGCGCGTCGAGCACGCGCAGCGCGTCGAACGCCATATCCGCCATGGTCCACGTGCGACTCTCTCCCGACTCGGATTCGCCGACGCCGCGATTGTCAAACCACGCAAGCTGGTGATCGCCTTTGAGACCTTCGATCTGCGGCTGCCACATGGACCCTCGCATCGAGAGCCCCATGACCAATAGCGTTCGCGGGCCTCGATCTCCCGCGCGCCAGAAACGAATACGAGGAGAACCAGCGGAAACAACGGTCGATGTCATCTTCGAAGCTTGAGGCATACGGCGCGCTGCGTCATCCGCTCGAAGCAAGTTTTTCTCGCACGTCGAGCGAACATTGCGTTTTTTTCCGGACGCCGGTTGACAGGAGCGCATGCCGGTGGCAAATCGGCTGTTCTTGGGATTCGTCCCAGGGCGCCGTGGCCAAGTGGTAAGGCAGAGGTTTGCAAAACCTCCATTCACCGGTTCGAATCCGGTCGGCGCCTCCAACATCTCGCGCCCGTCTCTTCGACGCGGCGCGTTTTTCGTTGTTCCCCGCGATTCGCCGCTCAGTGAACCCTATTTCCTAGGCTTTTTTGGCTCGGCGGAGGCCAAAATCACTTCGGAATTCGAGTGAAGCGGATCTCTTAATAGCCTGCAGAGCGTCGGTGTCCTACACTACGGTGATGCTCGCGAGGTTCCTTTGGCTCGGCCTATGCGTTGCGATGACCATCGCGACCGGAGCGAGCGTGCAGGCGCAGGGCGATGCACGCCAAGCCAGCGGCGAGCGTTTGATGACGCAGGCATGGTCTGCGTATGAGGAGGCGCTCTTCTCCGACGCGCTGGAGCTCTTTAACGCGGCACAAGCCAGTGAAGGTTTAACACTCGAGCAGCTTCTTCAGATCTTCGAGGGTCAAGCCCTCGTGGCGCACGCGACCGGTGAATCCGGGGCGATGGAGCAAGCGCTTCGGCGGATCGCGAATATCGACCCGCGTCACACCCTGAGCGACCTCTCCCCTCCCGAAGTTTCGGCCGCGCTACTCGAAGCGCGCGCAAGCGCCGGCGGGCCCATTCGAGTTCAAACGGACGCAGAAGAGATCCCCGGCGGCGTCCGGGTGCATGCCGAAGTTGAGGGCGATCAAATGGGCCTCGTACTTGGCTTTCGGCTGCGCATCCGCGCATCCGGTGAGACGGAGTGGCGAACCTTCGAAACCCAAAGCGCCGAGCTTCGATTGCCCGAACTCCGTGAGGTGGAGGTCATCGCGGAAGCGGTGGGCCCGGGCGACGCGGTGCTCGCCGCGCGGGGGACCGAAAGCGACCCGGCCCGTTATACCGTCGGAGATCCCATCGTCACGCCGGACGGAACGGGAAGAGGGAGACGTGTCGCCCTCGCACTTACCGGCACCGCAGTCGTCCTTGGTGCTGCGGCCGTCGTTCTCTACTTCGTGCTGCGTCCCCAAGCGGACACCCGACCCCAGGCGCCTCGGGTGACCGGTCCGTGAGCGTCTCGTCGGGATGGGCCGCGGAACTGGAGCTCGACGATCGCGAGCCCGTTAGCGTTGGTGAACACGGCGAACGCTTCGGACGCTACGAGCTTAAATACGAGCTTGCCGCTGGGGGCATGGGCACGGTGTATCTCGGTCGATCAACCGGACCCGGAGGATTCGATCGGCCGGTCGCGATCAAGCGCATTCACCCCCACCTCGCGCACCAGAAGCAGCTCGTCGATATGTTCCTCGACGAAGCGCGAATCACCGGGCTGATCACCCATCCGAACGTCTGCACGGTCTACGATTTCGGTGAGGTCGACGGCACGTATTATATCGCTCTTGAGTACCTGATGGGCGAGTCGGTCGCGTCGATTCTGCGTGGGCTCAAGGGGCTCCGCGGCGACGATGAGCAAGCATGGTATGCGATGGCTGCCCAGCTCATCACCAACGCCGCCGAAGGCCTGCACGCTGCACACACGGCCAAAGATGCCCGCGGCCGAGCGCTCGATATCGTGCACCGCGATGTCTCCCCTCAGAACCTTCTCGTTACCTATGATGGAGTCCTCAAAGTCCTCGACTTCGGCGTCGCCCAAGCAAAGGGCCGCCTGCACAGCACGGTCGCCGGGAGCGTGAAGGGCAAATACGCGTATATGGCGCCAGAGCAGGCTGCCGGAAAAGAAGTGAACGCTCGCTCCGACCTCTGGTCGCTCGGCGTTTGCCTCTACGAGATGCTCACGCGAAAGCGGCTCTTCCGCGAGAAGACCGAAATGGACACGATCCTCGCGGTCGCCTCCCGCACGATCCGCTCACCACGAACGGTACGCTCCTCGATCCCGGTCGCGCTCGAGAAGATCGTCATGAGCTTGCTCCAGCGCGATCCGGAGAAACGGCCGAAGGACGCGCGCGAGCTTGGTCGCATGCTCACCAATTACCTTCACGCACAACCGAAGCCCACCGGACCGGCGGCGATTTCCGAGTTCATGGTCAAGCGCTTCGCGGGTCAGAAACAGCGGAAGGCGGACATGGTGAACACCGTGCTTCGAACCAATCCGCAGTCGGCGTCGCAGGCGCGGATCATTCCGTCGAAGGAAGTTCCTCTCGATGTCTCGCAGTCGATGACGCAATCGATGTCGCAATCGATGACCCAATCGCTTGAGATGCTTCGGGAACCAACCGTAACGACTCCTTCGGGAGCGCGCGGTGGACTTCGGGCTGCGGAAGCGATCCAAGCTGCGCAGCTCGCCTCGACGCCGGCGAGCTCGGGGGCCAAACCACCGGCCGTTCCCAATGACGAACGAAGAGGTGCGCCAACGCCGCTCCTCGGCGTGCCCGCCGTTCAAATCGAAGCGCCACCCGCAATCTCCGATTCTCTCTCGTTCGACACGATGGAACGCAAGATGCTGGGGCGGGAGACCGAGGAGGAGTCCCGTCGCAAATGGCTATGGATCGGCGGCGCGCTCACGATCCTCGTATTCGGTCTCGCATTCGCCTTCAGTGGAAACAGCGATGAGCCCCCCGCGCCCCAGCAGAGCGCGGCAGAGACCGAGGTCACGCCCACGCCTACCCCCGAACCAGAGGTCGCCGTTGGCGAAGTTGATTTTGGAGATGATCCGAGCGCACTCGAATCTCCACCCGAAGAGAATGCGCCGCCTGAGGATGCACTGGCAGGCCAGGAAGCAGCAGCACTCGCCGAAGCCGAGCAAGAGGGGGGCGCCGCGCAGCCGGCAACTCGCCCGACAATGCGCCGCCGACCCAATCGGCGGCCGGAAGAAAACGCGGTGACGATGGAAGTCGCGGAGACCGCCATGGAAGAGGCTCCGGCTGAACCTGGCCGGGTCAATGTCGTGACGCGCGGCGGATGGGCGGATGTGATCTTTCAAGGACGACGCATCGGCCGCACGCCACTTCAGTTCTCTCTGCCCCCAGGCCTACAAACCCTCGAGCTTCGCCCTCGCGGGAATCCGGAGGGAGTCCGCATACCCGTTCAAGTCCGATCGGGTGAGACTTCGCGCGTCGCGTATAACCTCGAGTGAAGTCGTTTTCGGGGGATGTTCGCAAAGGCTTGTCTAAGCAGCGAGGCTCAAAACCGGCATTGCCGCTCGTGACCGGTGAAGGCTAACAGCAGGATCGAATCGCATCCCGATTGGCGAGCACGGCCTCGCGAAGGAGTGAGACAGCTTCCATCACGTCCGCGCGCCGCTCCTTGGGAACGCCGCCAAGGATGGCTTTGACCATCCCGTCTGTCGCTTGAACAAGGCGGTTCGCTTCGCGCTTTCCCTCCTCCGTAAGCGAAGCGCTCACCTTTCGGCGATCGCTTTCATCGCGTTCTCGATGCACAAAGCCACGCTTGACGAGCCCGTCGACCAAACGCGTGACAGTGCTCGGCGCGCTTGAAAGTCGTTCCGCGAGCTCTCCCACCTCATGCGGCCCTTCAAGGAGTGTTTGCAGCGCAATGCACTGGGGCACAGTCACCGTGCCGCAACAGATCTGGTCCCGCTCCGTTACGCCGAAGGCGCGACAGAGTGAGACCAAATCTTCTCGAAACTGCGTCTTTGCACTCATAGAACGATGGTAGCACTTCGAGCGCCACAGATGCCTAGCGTCCGCATAGGATCGAAGTGCGCTTCTCCTACGAGCGCGAGGGCGCGGACATATCCCGGCCGGGAAGCGACGCCGTGAAGCGGTAGCTCCAGACATGCTCCGCCAACTGGGAAACGCCTTCTTTGCCAAGCTGAGCTTCGACCACCGAGATCGCCTCGGAGACGATCGGGTCCACTCCTGCGCAGTCGAGGAAAAACGCGCCGGCAGGCGTTCGCGTGAAATGGACGTCGACAAAGCCAGCAGCCTCGATTGCGGCGACATAGTCTGCTTCCAGTGACGCACCCGAGATGCACGCAGCATACGCTGGGGCGCTGTTGCGAATCGCCTCCGGAAGCTCGGCGGTGAGCACAATATCGGAGACCGCGAGGCGGCCCCCAGGCTTCAGTACGCGAGCCGCTTCGCGAAGCGCTTGCTCTTTATCCGGCGAGAGATTGATAACGCAGTTGGAGATCACGACATCCGCCGAGTTCGAAGCGACGGGCATCTCTTCAATCAATCCCTCGCGGAACTCGACAAACGAGTGCACGCCTGCATCGACCGCATTTTTCCGCGCGCTCTTCAGCATCGACGGCGTCATATCCACGCCGATCACCCGACCTTCGGGTCCAACCTTTTGCGCCGCGAGCAACGCGTCCATTCCTGCTCCGGCACCGAGATCGATGACCACCTCTCCCTCTTTCAACTGCGCGAGAGAAGTCGGGTCGCCACAACCAACCCCCAGGTTTGCCGCCTCCGGAACGGAGTCGAGCTGGGAATCCGAGTAGCCGATGCTCTTCGAGATCGAGCGCGCGTCCGTCGTGTTGCTGGGGCCACAGCAAAGGCTCTGAAATACCGAGCCTTTCACCGGAGCGCAGCAGGCGCGATCCGCGACCTCCGCGTAGCGTTCCTTCACCATTTTGCGGATCTGATCTTCGTTCTTCATTGGAGTCTCCTTCTTTGCGGTGCCATGAGGGCCCCGTGTGTCTCCATGAAAATAGGCCCCTCTCATTTAATTGCAAGCTGCAAATATCGTTACATGCAATTAATTGAGAAGACCTTCGACGTCACCGAGGCAAAGCTTCCACCTCGACGCTCGCACTCGCGCGAAGTTCCCCTCGCGAAACTTCAATCCGATGTTCGCCCGGAGTCGGACGCCATCTTCCTCGAACCGGCTGACCGTCGACCGTCCAGCGGAGTTCGTTCGCGAAGGCTCCACCGAGGGTCGCGCGCAGACGGATAAAGGGAGGGCGTTCGGGATCGACCATCAGCGTGTCCCCATCTCGTGGCGAGACGATACGGAGTCGCTCTCCTTGTCGCGACGCCCGACTGGCGACCTGAACGCGAGCGCTCGCTCGACGAGCGACCCAGTCGGCAAATACCGGCGGCAGTTGGACGCTTCCGTCCGGCTGATGAAGTTCGCAGCGATGGGTGGGAATATCCGACGAACGAAACCTTTCTCGCCGTAGTGGACAGGCTAGGTCTGGAAGCGCTCCGCTCAGCGCGCACACCTGGAGCGACTCAAGTTCCGGCTCCATGCCGCGCGGCGCGCTCTCATCGGGGTCTGCCATTCGAATGATTCGGGCTGCGACCGGCGCAGCCACCTCGAAGCCGCTTACACCGTCGAGCGCCAATCCGGACGGATCGCCGAACCAAACAACGACCGTAACGTCCTCCGTAAATGCGACGGACCACACGTCGCGATGACCGCTGCTCGTTCCGGTCTTGAGACCAAATGGACGTCCACTGAGATGCTCCAAATCCGAACCGAAGCCCGCGGAACGCGCATCGCCGTCGAAGAGAATGTCTCGAATCAGAGCACGTGCCCCGGGTTCGAAGATCGGCGAACTCTCCTCGGTCTCCGCCTCTTCGGCGTCGTCCTGGCCCTCAACAACAAAACGAAGCCTACGCACCTCGCCATTACTCGCCAACGCGCCATACGCTTCCGCCAGCTGAATTGCGGTGACATCCATCCCGCCGAGCGCCACGGCGGCGCCATGCTCCTCCGCGCTCCCCGGCGTGAAGCCGAGCTCGGCAAGTCGGGCCACGAGCTCTTCCGCTCCTACCCGTCGCGCCGCATCGAGCGCAGCCAAGTTGAGCGACCACGCCAAGGCGTCGCGGGCTCGTACGGGACCGCGCTCGATCCCATCGTAATCTTGCGTCTGAAACATGACCTCCCCGCGGCCTGTCATCGGAACCTGGACATCCGCGAGCAACGTACTTGGATCTCCTCCCATCTCGAAGAGACGCTCATAGACAAAAGGCTTCAGCGTGGAACCGGGCTGACGACGCGCTCGAAGGAGATCCAGCGACGCCCCTGGCGCGTCGCCACCAAGCGCCGCACCGACATATGCAAGCACTTCTCCGGTGTGATGGTCATAAACAAGCGCCGCCCCATTCTGAACGCCACGCGTTTCGAGTCGCCGAACCTGCGCCGCGACCGCTTGTTGAACTTGTCCTTGAAGCGCGGCATCAAGACTTGTCGCCACGGTGCGTGTCGTTCCGAAACCCTGGCCACGTTGGCGGCGCTCCGCGAGAACGCGATCGACGAAGCGAGGCGCGCGCCACGGGCGGGCGTCGCGAAGAATCCGCGGTCGTTCGGAACGCGCTGCACGAGCTTGCGCGGCACTGATCTGTCCGAACCGGCGAAGTCGCTCGATGACAACATCGCGACGAGAGAGCGCTGCATCGAGATGTCTCCGGGGATCGAGGCGGGAGGGGGCCTGAGGAAGCCCTGCGAGTAGCGCGCACTCCGATAGCGATAGTTCGCTGGGACGCTTTCCGAGGTAACTTTCGGCGGCCCGGTAAAGCCCCTCGATATTGTTCGCGAAGGGCAGCCGGTTCACGTACTGCTCGAAGATATCGTCTTTGTTCATCTCCCTCTCGAGGGACATCGCGCGCAAAATCTCAAGCGGCTTCGACCAACGCCCGTTCGGACGACCGTAGACCAGCTTCACGGTCTGCTGGGTGATGGTCGAGCCTCCGGACCGGGTCACAAAAGGAAGAACCAGTGACGCCGCACCTCGAGAAGTAGCCGACCAATCGACGCCATCGTGCGCGTAGTAGTCTCGATCTTCCGCTGCCAGAATCGCCATCTCGAAGGCCTCCGGAATCTCTTCCCGATTCATCCACCGGCGATGCATCCCAGCAGCTCTTTGATAACGAAGGGGTACTCCATTTCGATCGACCACCGTCACGGAGTCTAGCGTTCGGTCGAAACGATCGAGATCGATGAGCAATCCCGCAAAAAGCTGCCAAGCGACCCAGCTGAGCGCGACCATCACGGCCGTATATCGGAGGCTCTTCGCAAGCCGCGGGTGCCGCTGGAAGAAGCCTTTCCGCTTCTCCGGACGGAGCGCTTCTTCGACGAGCGAGCTGGCCCGCGAACCCGATGACTCGACCTCGGCCACTATCGAACTTCGAGCTCAAAGGCGGTGGACCGCGCGATAAAGCGGCTGTCCGTCTCCGCTTCGAGCTGCGCCGGTGGGACGTTAAACTGACCGCTACTGACCGCACGAATCGCGTAGGTGTACTCCGCGAGGCCACGTGTCCCGCGCAGCGAGAACGTGGTCAGATTTGCCTCGTGTGAAACCCCTTCGATGTGGTGCGTCGACCTTGCGGCGTAATAGGCTCGCGCCTCGTATTGGGTCTCCCCAGGAGCAAGCCCCAGCAACGACTCGAGCGCGCTCATCGGCGCCATATTGAACTGACGCTGCACGGCCTGGGTGCCTGCGGGAATCGGATCCACAAGCTGAATCGCACTGGGGATTTGATCTTCAAGAAATACGAAGAGACGAACGCGAATCAGGTCGCCAGTCTCGACATGGTCACCATGCTGGAGCACGCGGCCCGTCGGAGTTTCGTAAATTCGATGCACCGTCGCCCGCCGTCCACGGGCGATACGTCCACTCTCACCGACCGGCACGGACCACTCCGCGCGAATGCTGTAGAAGAACGGTGATTCGCTATTTTCAAACCCGAGCGGCAGCTCACGGCCCGCGAGTTCCGAAGCGGAAATGCGATAGAGCTGTGCCCCGTCCTGGGTGATGCGTGCTTCGATCGGCTCCCCGCCAAGCATGACCGTGGGAAGCGGCTGATGGGCCGCATCGAAAACCTCCGCAAATGCGCAGAGCCCCCGGATCGCACGTGCACTCGTGCTCGGCGAACGCCAGCCGTAGCCCCGAGAATCTTCCACCTGTTCGAGCAAAAGTGACGCAACGTACGTCGCATGATCCCAGCGCGTGGGATCCGTCGAGAGTGCCTCGAGCATTGCGCCGAGTACGCTCGCATCCGCAGAGTGCAGTTCGTCCCAAGCGAGCTGCGCATCGATGGAGATCATCGCTTCCTCCTCACCTTCTGTCGGTTCGGGTCGTACGCGGTCGAGCACGCGCTGCACCATCGTCTTCAGCGTCAGCTCTCTCTGTCGGCCGTCCACTGCGTGCGAAAGCGCTGCGAGTCCCTCCAGCGGAACCTGGTCGAGCTGTGTGGTCAACGCATCGATGAGATCGTCCACATCCCGGTCGGCGTTTACGAGAAGTCTCGCCGCGCGAGCTCGCATTGTGAGCGGGGTTCCGGTGATCATCCCGAAAGCTTCGTTTTCGCTCCGGATCTCGATCTGATCGAGCAAGGCGCCGAGAGTCTCTAGATGACGCGCATCCGGATTCGGAAGGGCCGCTGCACCCACCTGAAGGGCCTCCGCAATCTCGACCAGATTTCCGTCTGAGCTGCGACCGTAGGAGGAGAGTTCGATGACGCGATTTCGAAGAGCTTCCATCGCCGATCGAAGCCGAGCCTCAAGGTCTTCCCTTCCTTGACCCCGTGAATCTGGAAGAACAAGGCGCGGAAGCGCAAGCCTCGAAGTCAGCGCAAGAACGCGAGCGACTTCGATCGAAAGACCTTCGGCGTCGTACTCTTCTACCTCTCGCGCAAGTTCACCAATGCCGAGGAAAGGATGCGAGGCGACGCGAATTTCGACAGAGCCGGTCGCGTTCTCCGGTATCTGAAGTTGCAGGTCCCGGTTCTCCGGGAGACCGCGTTCACCCTGGCCGCCGCCGAGCGTGACCCCGCTCGCCCAGCGCGCCATGGGTGCGATCGGAATTCGGCGCTGGATTCGGCGTTCTCCGACCTGGGCCATGACGCGGATAACGCCAAGATGATCGGCTTCTACCGGAACGGAGAGTTGTGCGGGCTCGCGGCGGGAGACCGCGACTTCGCGGCGGACAACCACTTGGTCGTCCACCCAGACCGTCACCGGTAGCCGAATCGGCTCGTCGCTTGTCCCGCGAACGATGAGCGGCGCGTCGAAGCGGTCTCCTTGGGTCGCGAAGCGTGGGAAGGCTTCTTGGACAACGTAGGGGCGTGACGCGACGAGCGAGGCTTCGGCCGATCCGCGTGCGCTACGAGCGTCGGTCGCAAGCGCGATGATGCGGTACTCGGTATCCCGCTCTGGGAGCGTGATGGTCGTTCGCGCTTCGCCATTCTCGTCGACGTGCAGGTGCGGCAGCCACGCCGCGACGGGGTCCATAATCGGTTCGTCCGCGCGAATCCGACGCTCATCGGACTCGCCGCCATCTCCTCCGCCGCGCCATTCATCGGGCGTGATTCGGCTCGTCAGATGTCTGCGAAGATCATCCCACTGAAACTCAGGCGAACGCCGGGGCCATAGGCCTGCCATCGGATCAGGCGTCTCGTAGTCCGTCAGACGCAAGATTCCCTCATCGACGATCCAGAGGGCCACCTCGGTCTCGCTCTCCGCCCCATCGACGTGAACGCGCACCTCGGTCTCCCCACCCGGGCGAAGCTCCGAAGGGGCTTCGATCGCGAGCTCAAGACGTGGAGCGCGCGGCGTCACTTGAACCTCCGCGATACCGACCCGAAGATCGGGACCATTCACGTCATGACGTTCGGTCGGCTCTCCGGTCCGCGCCTTAAGAATCGAGACGCTCACAAATGCAGTGGGCACGAGCTCTTCGCGCAGTGGCACGCTGATGCGATTTCCGCCCTGCTGCACGTCCCGGATCTCGTACGAGACCAATGTATCCGATTCGATGGTGACAAGCGCGCGTGCATCCCAGGGAGATTCGAACGCAAACTCGGCGTTCTCTCCCGCGGAGTAGCTTGGCCGCGCGGGCGTCAGTGCGATCGGAGTACCCGGGGCATCCCGGTCGGGGGCTTCGTCCGGTCCCGCAACGTAGAGCCGACGAGAGCTAGTCGACGTCCGCCCTTCCGCGTCACGCACCGTCGCAATGAGAACGTACGTCCCTGCCCGCTCGGGCTCAAAAGCGCAGGTCGGAAGTTCGGTCTCATCCGACGAGGATTCGAGAACGCAGCTCGTCATCACCTCAGCATCTTGTTCGCGACGCAAGCGGTAGCCGCTCTCGCCACGGCGCGACCATTCCCACCAGGAATGCCAACCCTCACGGCGAATCGACGCTTCGACTTCGACCTCCCCCACAGGCTCTCCTGCCGCGTTGATCACGATCGGCTGAACTTCAAGAGCTTCGCCGAGCGCAACCCACGCGTCGCCGCGCCGTACGCCAACTTCGAGGTCGGCCGGTCGAAGGGTGATCGCGCGGTGCGCCTGGGTCGCTTCCCCCGTGCTGTCGCGAACCTCGGTCTCAAACACAACGCGCTGACGACGCGGCACCGCTGGAAGGCGCACTGAAACCTCCGCATCACCTTCATCGTCGAGGGTGATCGTTTCGTGTTCCGACGTGCCCTGCGTGAGATCTGCATCCACGGGGCCGAAGACAAAGGTCTCAAATCGCGCAGGATAACGTGCAGCACCCTCACGGACGAGGCTCCACTCGGCCTCCGCACCAGAGAGCGGCGCTCCGAATAGATAGGTCGCGTCAAGGGCGAACGAGGCTTCCGTATCGCCCACCAGATCGGCGCTCGGCGCTTCGATATCGACCCGGAAGGAAGGCTCGCGGAACGACGCGACGCGAAGCTCAGCGCTCCCAAGGATTTGCTCCGACTGAAGCGTTTCTTCATCTGCAGGACGAACGACCAACACGCGATAACGTCCAAACACTGCATCATCGGGCAGTTCAAACTCGGCCGAGGTCGAACCGAGCGCGTTGGTTTCGCTGAGCTGCGAGGCGATCGGCGCCGCGCGCTCTGGACTCATCAGGCGGAGTTCGATCGGGCCGATATAAGCGCTCGTTTCAATGCGTTGAACTTCGCGCGCGAAGGCCTTCACTCGCACGCTCTCCCCAGGGCGGTACGCGCCACGCTCGGTAAACGCCGTGGCTCTCAACAGCGCACCATTGAGTTCGCTCCCGCCTTGGGAGAGGGAGAGTCGATTTGGATTGATGCTCTCCGAGGGCTCGACCACGAGAACGCTTCGATCGTCGCCGTGAGTAACGCGCACCGCCACGCGCGTCGCGCTGAGGTCTTCCTGGGTACGTTCCCAGACCACGCCGTCTTCGGCGGTTCGTTGGTCAAAATGACGCATATGATCGCCATCGATTACTTCGACCCGCGCCCCAGGCACCGGTTCACCCGTGCTCAGCGAAGTCACCCACGCCACCACGCCAGTCGCCAAGATTCGTACGTTCACCGCGAGGTCCGTCTCCTGCACAAAGATGGCCGGGAGAAGCTCCCCTTCGCGTGCCGCGCCAGCACGGAAAGCAACAACGCGCATATTCGATTCGTCCTCGCCGAAGCGCACGGCGTGCTCGCCGCGTGCCCAAACGTTTGCGCGTGCCTCGGGAACGATGGGCGAAAGTGGACGATGTTGCGCAGCGCTCACGGCGTGCTGCGCGTAACGAGAAGGGTGGAGCGCCGCGAGCACTTCATCTCCGGCGGCCACACTTTGTTCCAAAATCGCTCCCTTGCCCGGACGGATCGCAGAGAAGTAGAGGGAGGCATTCGCGCCGCGCTCGAACGTCCGGCGCCCCAGATCGATACGCACCTCCGGCGCGTGTCCCCGCGAACGAATCGCGAAGGGGCGGACGCCGCCGAGCTCACGCCCGCTCTGCGTACGCAGCCCGCGGAATCTCACCTCGTAGGGCTGGTCGGCTTCGAATCGTCCGCGGATCTCCACCACCCGGCGAGCGTCATCGGAGAATGCGACCTGCATCTCCGGGACCATGGGGTTTACCTGAACCTGAACGGGCAGAACGTCGGCGAGCGCCTCGCTCGCCATGACGCGAAACGCGTCGTCGATCTCAACGATCTGACCGGGCTGCGCGTTATGAGGACAGTGTCCATAGGCGGACGCGTTTGGCGCGCAGCCACTGCCTACAAGCTGCGGCGGAGGCTGAATTCGAAAGCGTGCGATCGACGGCATCTGCCCTCCCCAGGTCGTCCACCGGGGCGCGATCGCGACGGCGATATTCGTGCCTTCCTCGAGCGTGCGGTTCATCCGCAGGGGCACCCGAAAGCCTTGCTCATCGGGCACGCCAGGGAGTAGCGAAATGCCGACGCTTCGGCCGGCCCCACCAATCTCGTAAGCAAAGACATCACGCGAGAGCTCCTGGGTGTTTACGCGGTTGTCGAAATAGAGAGGAAGCGGCGCTCCGGGAGAGACGGTGCGCTGACGAAGAATCACGTGCGGTGTGTTGTCGAAGACGACCACCCGCTCTCCGGTATCGACCACCGAAGAGCCGTCGAGCGCCTCGAGCTCCGGGGCGGCGTTCCATCTCGCTTCAATGCCTCGATCCCAAGCGCTGCGATCCGGAAAAAAAGTTAAGGCGGAACGCGAAGTCCACTGCGCGGTGCCGGCGACCGCTGGAACGAATTGAAGCGGAACCGAATCGAGCGGCTTTCCAACATCCGCGCGTCGAACCATCAGCCGATTAAACTGAATGCGAAGCGGACGGCCCCGCTGAAGGCGCGTCGAACCGACACGAGGGCTTCGAATTACGAGATCGCCGGGGGAGTCCGAAGCGAGGAGTGGCTCAAGGGGTACCGCGGCGGGAAGCTCTCCAGACTCCACTGGAAATACGGCCACATGACGCAATGCGAGCGGGGGCACATCCGCGATCTCGGGAGCGTGCTCCACCGCCTCAGAGTCGAAAGAAAGTGCGATGGCAACGCCAATCACGACGCCAAGGAAGATTAGAGGACGACGATCGGAGGTCTTCTCGGGTTCCGGCGAGCTCCGGTAAGGGCCCTCGGCCGCGGCAGGTCCGCGATTTCCGCTCTGCTTCTGATTCATTTCGTCATCTCTCCAAGTTCGCGCTCAGTGGCTCCGCGCAAAACGCAGAGCAGCTCGCACCTGCTAGAGCAACGGAGATGCCAGGTCGGGCGCGCACCTGCGCACCATTCAAAACGGCAGATTTCTCGGCAGATCTGGAAATACGCGAGAAAGGTCGGGCGGGCTTTGCGCTTTGAACGTGTCCGCTGAGACACCCTCGCGTCGATTTCGCCACACACTGGTCCGCTGCGGGAATGGGAACGGATGCCTTCGCCCGACGGGAAGCCGGGGAAAATGGAAGGTCATCCATCCCCTTTGGATCACGGACGAGGTTCGCGCGAACTCGAGCCCTATTCCGATCCCAACGCGCCCGTTTTCGGTGCAAATCGCAAAAGTGCGAGAGCGATCTGCCTCGACACTTCTGCGACACTGCCGCGAGGACGTTTCCCGACGAACCGCGTTCGCATCTTTTCTCAAGCGCTTCGCTGGCATCTCGAAAGAAGCGCAGGCACAACTAGGCCATGCGTACTCTCCTAAATTCCAATTTTCGAATGGGGCTATCGCTCGCCCTGATCTTCTCTCTCGCCTGCGGCGACGATGATGGCGGCGGCGATGCAAGCGTGGACGCCGCGACGGATTCAAGTGCAGTGGATTCAAGTTCGGCGGATGCCAGCGGAGAGGATGCAGACACGCCCGACGCGAGCGAAGAAGATGCAGACACGCCCGATAGCGACGGCTTCGGTCCGGCTCCCGGAACGATCGGTGGCGATCGACCCGCTCGCGTCCGTGCGCCAGGGAGCTACGACGGCAGCGAACCTTTCCCGCTCCTTATTTCTCTCCACGGCTTCGGCGGCACGGGCTCTTTGCACGACGGCTACTTCGGTCTTGGTGCGATCGCCCTCGAGCGGAATATGATCTTGGTAACCCCCGACGGAACAACCAATAGCGGCGGTCAGCAGTTTTGGAATGCCACTCCGCAGTGCTGCGATATGCAGAACAGCGGAGTCGATGACGTCGCGTACCTGACGGGCCTGATCGAGGAAGCGAAGGCCGCAATGAATATCGACCCGCGCCGCATCTATTTCATCGGCCACTCCAATGGCGGCTTCATGTCGTATCGAATGGCGTGCGAGCTCGGCGGAGAGATCGCGGCAATCGCTTCGCTCGCGGGCGCAACTTTTTTGGACGAGTCCATGTGCGAAATGCAGGTCCCGGTCTCCATCCTTCAGGTCCACGGCTCAAACGATGACCTCGTGCCCTTCACGGCGGGCCAGCAGAGTGTTGAGCGCCACGCGACGTACGCCGGCTGCGACGAAACACGCGAGGAAGTCGGCATGCTCGACTTCGAGCGCGCCCTCCCCGGCGACGAGACCGTGATGTCGACGCATACGGGCTGCAACGAAGGGATCGACCTTGCCTTCTGGAACATTCAGAACGGTGGCCATATCCCCGCCTTCAGCGCGGGCGGCGTGCCCGCGATGGTCGACTGGCTGCTCGATCATCAAGCGCCCGAATAGCGCAAACGCATGATGTAAACTCGCCGCGGCGGCCCGATGGCCTTCGCGGCGTTTTTCTATTCGGCGTGATCGAAACGCCGTGCAACGATAGTGCGTGACCGAGGAGTGGAACTTCGACGGCCTGATCGGGCCGACTCATAACTACGCGGGCATCGCGGCGGGCAACGTCGCATCGCAGTCGAACAAAGGCGCCGAGAGCAACCCTCAAGAAGCCGCGCTCGAAGGCCTCAAAAAGATGCGCATGCTCTACGACCTGGGAGTTCCGCAGGGCGTTTTGCCACCGCAGCCACGACCGCGACTCGATTGGCTACGCGCGCTTGGCTTCTCGGGCGATACCGAGACCGTGCTTCGTGATGCAGCCCGCGAAGGTCTACTCTCCAAAGCCTACAGCGCGTCGAGCATGTGGTCCGCCAATGCTGCAACGATCTCACCGAGCGAAGATTCTCAGGATGGTCGAGTTCACCTGAGCGCAGCGAACCTGGTGAGCGGCCTCCACCGATCACTCGAGGCGCGACAGACCGATCGCGTTCTTCGCGCCATTTTCCCCGGTGACCGATTCGTGCACCACGGTCCGCTCCCAGCCTCGCGCGGTCTCGCCGATGAAGGCGCGGCCAATCATATTCGGCTTCATAAAGACAGCGCGAGCCTGCAGGTCTTTGTCTATGGCGACGCTCAAGGCGCGACACGCTTTTTGCCGCGTCAGGCGCGAGGGGCGTCCGAGGCGATCGCGCGACGACACCGTCTCAAGAAAGAGCGCGTACTCTACCTTCAGCAAGCCGTTCGAGCGGTGGATGCAGGAGCATTTCACAACGACGTTGTATCCGTCGGGCACGAGCAGTTCTTGCTTTGGCACGAAGATGCGTTCGAAGACGAGAGCGCAATCGAAGCGATTCGCAGCCGTTTCGAAGACCTCGTTTCCTGGCGCGTCAGCCGCGATGAACTTTCACTCGAGGATGCCGTAAAGACCTACCTCTTTAACTCGCAGATCGTAACGACGGCGGCGGGTCCCGTGCTCATCGCTCCGAGCGAATGCGAAGCCCATGCAGGCGTGAAAGCTGTGATCGAACGCCTGCGAAGCGAAGGGCTTCATGAGGCACATTTTGTCGATGTCCGTCAATCGATGCGAAACGGCGGCGGTCCCGCCTGCCTTCGGCTGCGGGTCGCGCTGACCGAAGAAGAGAGCCATGCCGTGCATTCCGGCATCCGTTTTACGCCGACGCTCCACGATCGCCTCAACGAGTGGGTAAAGACGCACTATCGCGACCGACTTCGACCCGAAGACCTTCTCGATCCGCAGCTGATCACAGAAAGCCAAGCCGCTCTCGAGACGCTCGCCGAGATTCTGACTCTGCCACCGAAACTCTTCGACGTGAACGAGCGCTGAGCCTCGAAGCCGTTGTTCCAAGATGTCTCGCGGCATCGGACGTTGCAGTTCGCACCGGAGCCGCCCTACCCTCAGCGGATGGAACGAAACTTTTCGAGCGTCTTTTTCCCTGGCGCCTGCTTCTTGCTTTCACTCTCGTGGCTCGGAGGGTTTACAACGTTTCTCGGCGTGATGATGTTCGCGTCCCTAGCGCTGACCAACGTCAGTATCGGTCGCGCGTTTGCGGCATGGTTCGGGATCGCGGTGCTCAGTGCGGTCTTTCAGGTATTCGGTACGGCGATTCTAGCGATGGCGCAGCAACACGATCTTATCGGCGCGATCGCGGACTACCTCGTACAGATCGTGAAAGTGCCACTTGGTAGTCTCATTACCCTTGGGCTCGGGGCGTACTTTGGAAAACGCGAACGAGAAACCGCGAGCGCGAGACCGCAGTCGTTTTAGAACGTGATGACCTCCGACCTTAAAGCAACGATCCGAGACACCCTCGCGAGCGGTCTCCGCATCAGCCGCCTTAGCGATCCACGCGTCGCCGGACGTGGCCGCTTGCATATCGCGACCTTTCATCGCGTTCTGCCAGAGATATACCGGCGCGCCTATCCGATCCCAGGGCTCTGCGTCACGCCCGAGGAGCTACGTTTCTTCGTGAGCGCGTTTTCGCGGCGCTTCACCGTCGGAACGCTTGCGCAGTCCTATCAGCGTTTTCGGGCGGGCGAACGACCGATCAAACCGCTGCTCGCGCTCACCTTCGACGACGCCGAATACGATAACTTCGAATACGCGCGTCCAGTACTCCAAGAGCTCGGAGTCAAAGCTTCCTTCTATGCTCCAACCGATCACGTCGATTCAGGAGAGCCGATCTGGCACGACCGACTCGGCTTTGCGATCGTGGGCGCGATGCGCGAGGGCAAAGAGGAGGTCCTCCGCGAGCTCCTTCCGCACATGCCAAAGAGCCTCTTCGAGATCCCAAGTGCGATCGAAGCCACAAAGGATACGGGGGGCGAGGAGCGCCTTGCGCTTGCTCGGGCGATCGAGAGCGAACTCGAGGCGGATGCCGTGGTCCCAGAGTGGGCGCGATTGATGACGTGGGACGAGGTCCGCGTGCTTCACCGGGAGGGGCATGAGATCGGTAGCCACTCCTGCTCGCATGCGATCTTGACCCAGCTCGATGACGCCGCTCTAAGCGCGGAACTTCATCGCTCAAAGCAGCGAATCGAAAGCGAACTCGAGACCAGCGTGACGACCCTTTGCTACCCAAACGGCAACGCCGACGAACGCGTCGCCCGCGCGGCAGAACGCGCTGGCTATGCGTGCGCGGTCACAACCCGCTTCGGAAGCAACCCAGCGAGCCAGGACGGGTTCCTACTTCAGCGCTGCGATATCGACGCACACCATAACCGCGATCGGCACGGCGCCCTCTCCATCGCGCGCATGCAGCTGCGCATGCACATACAGCGCGGAATCGCGTAAGCCTTAGCCGCGGACGACTGGCAGCGCGATCCCAACGATCGCACCCTCGCCTTCTTCCGCGTTCCTCGCGAACGCGCGCCCTCGATGGCTCTGGGCGATATGCTGCACCAAGGCCAGCCCGATACCGGAGCCGCGTACGTGATCATCTCGCCGGGAGCGATAGAATCGTTCGAAGACATGACGGAGGGCATCTACCGGGATGCCTTGCCCGTGGTCGCGTACGCGGATCTGAACAAAATCTCGCACCTGTTCAACGTGCACGATCACCGCGCTTCCGCCGCCATACTTCACGGCGTTATCGAGCAGGTTCACGAGCGCCAACACCAGCGCTTGCTCGTCGAGCATCACCTGCGGGATCTCCCCCTGAACATCGAGCGTGACACTCTCGCCTTCATCCATTCGGTAGCGAAATGCATCGAGTGCGCGCTCCACTACGGGCACGATCTCTTTGCTCTCGAGACGGATGCGCTGACGGCCGCGCTCGAGTGCCGCAAAATCGAGGACGTTTTCGATCAGCGCCGTGAGACGTTCCGACTCGCGACAGATGATCTCAAGGTATTGCTCCTTCTTCTCGGTCGAGAGCTTCGCGCGATCGAGGTCTTTGTGGAGCAGCTCTCCGAACATTCGAACGCTCGAGAGGGGAGTCTTCAGCTCATGCGAAACGTTCGCGATGAACTCGCCCTTTAGATTGTTGAGGTGACGTTCGGTCGACGCGGCGCGAACGAGAAAGATGACGCCAATCAGAAGAATCGCGAAGGCGATGGCAAGTAGCGCGAGGTCGGTGACACGTCGGCTCCGCCCTTGCTGCTCAAGCTCCGGTGCCTGTTTCGGTGCAACCTGAAGCCGCCAAGAGTAGAGGGTCGTCGGAAAGCGATGCCCCACGAGGTAATCGCCAGCATCACTCAGACCAGGTCCGTAGATCCGCCGGTTGTCGGTCGATACGACATTGTAGAGCGGACGTCCCTCCTCGGTCGCGAAGAGACGCGGCAGCTCTTCGCGAACGATATACCCGGTATCGTGATGCGCGAAGATCGCCATCCTCCGGCCGCGAACGAGCTGCACTCGGTAGCTGAGCAGAAGATTCTGGTCCCCGAAGTTGTCGTGTAGATGCACCAGGCGGCGGAGCCGAACCTCGCGGATATCGAGCTCGCGGCGAATGTAGCGTTCGTACATTCGCCGGAAGGCTTCTTTCTGCTCAGCGTTGCCTCGAATCGCGAGCGTGTGAAGCGAGCCCTCTTCGTCGATCACGAAGAGCGCACGCACGCTCGGAGTCACCTCGCGCGCGTTCGGACGCCACGCCGACTCGAGCTCGCCGAGGTTGTCGAAGTTCACGAAGTCGAACGCCGCATTGTCTTGCGAGATGATGTACTCCTCAATCTCTTGAACCTTCTCGCGAACGAGAAGCAGCGTATTTTCCGCGATCGTCTGCTCGCCAAGAGCGACAAAGCGCGAAGCGGTTGCCCAGGTGTAATACCCAAGGACGCCTGCCGCCGCGAAGATCAGAGGAACGAGGACGAAGGTCGTTAGCCGGGAGCGCCGGTCGGTCATCGGCGCCCTACGTTGGCGTTAGATTCGTCGGATTTTGGCGCCGGTAGATGCGTCCAATTTTCGAGCTCGCATTGCACATTCATATTCGGCGTTGTCAGAGCGTAGACGATTGGATTCACAGAGTTTTTTGGAAGTGAGGAGGAAGAGCGGTGCTCTTTCGACGAGCCTCGGAAAGCTCTGTGATTTCAGGGGCTGCGCTATCGCGGCGCGGAATATAGGGACAGGGTCTAGCCGCCGACGCGGATCCGAGTCCCGCGAATGTCAAAGGTGCCGCGTCCATCAAGGACGATCTGTACTTCCATGCAAGTGTCCACCTCGAAGTCGACGCGAAGCGTCTGGAGACCAAATCGCCCGTCCAGGCTTCCTTCGGCGATGAACCCTCCTGCCGCATCGAAGACCGCGACATTCACCTCCGAGCGATCGCGGAAAGTAAGGTCGATGAGGAACTCGTGACGTCCGGGCGGCACGATCTGAAGCGGTCCCGAAGAAATCGCAAAACAGTTCTCCTCGCTATCGACACACCAGTTGTCGAAGGCGCCGCCACAGGTCGACCCGCACTCGTGCGTGTATCGCGGATCCTGTGGGGAAATGTTGATATCGGCGACCTCACAGGTTCCGCACGCGGAGAAGCAATTCATGCGTCCCGTGATTGCACCGCCGCAGAAAGAGCACGAAGCACCCCACTCACAGCGAGGCTCAGGCTCTCCGTCGCAATCATCGTCGACTCCATTGCAACGCTCTTCCGCACCCGGATAAATCAGCGGGTCGCGGTCATCGCAGTCGGGCTCAAACCCGCATCCCATCGGAATATCGAAGAAGCCGTCACCATCCCGGTCGGCCATTCCGCGCGGCACGCAGCCTTCGCGGGTACACCGAGCAGGTCCGCAGTCACTCTCGCAGAGCCGGTCTTCGAGCATTTGTTCGCACCCTCGGGGCGTGCAGATCCCCGTGGTGCATTCGACGTCGTCTTCGCACGCGGCGTTGTTTTGCTCGAAAACGCAGCGGCCATCGACACACCGATCGAGGGTGCAATCCACGCCATCGTCGCACACGAGCGCATCGCCCGCGACGCAGCGGCCACTCATCTCGTCACAACGTTCGGCGCCATTGCAGGCATCGCCGTCGTCGCACATCGCGTCGCCGGAGCAGCCTTCCAACACACAGCCACGCGCCGGGTCGCAAAAGCCTTCTCCGCACGCGGCGTCGCTCGGCGTATGTCGACACTCTCCGCCTTCACAGACGTCCGTGGTGCAAGCCACTCCGTCGTCGCAGCCCGCTTCGCACATCGGTGCAGTGTCTTCGGGAACGTCACGGTCGGTCGAGGTATCGGAGCCGGCGTCAACGCTTCCGGAATCCACGGTGCCGTTCCTCGTGCCGTTGGGGTCCACAACGAGCGAACAGGAAGCGAGAAGAAGCGCGGATAAGAAAGAAAATGAGAAGCGCATGAAAATAGGATAGCAGTGAGATGGACGTCGCAAAAACTACCAGCTGCCCTTGTAACCCATCATGTCGCGGATGGCGTCTTCGCTCATCTCGGCGATCTCCGCCTCTTCTTGCGCCACCTCAAGGCAGTCCTCGCAAAGCTTGCGCTTTTTGCCGTGAATTTTCACAACATGAAGCTCATCGACTTCGTCTTCGCAGCTTGGACATTCCGGCATTCGATTACTCCTTCGCGGTCACTTAGCGTAGCAGAATTTGAGAGTCCCGCGACGCGGGAAAGCTCGCTCCGCGAACCAACGGATCGTGGCGCAGAACGCGATTCACTGCTATCGGAACGGGATGAACTCGCCTCACTTTCTTCGGCTCCCGGCGCTGCTGGTGGGTCTCGCCCTGAGCCTCTCCGCATGTGGCGACGACGATTTGCCCATGACGGACGCCGGCACGGACACGAATCCTCCACCGGATCTCTGCGCCGATTCTGGATGCGACCTTGGGATGAGCTGCAACCCTGCGGACGGCGTTTGCTACTGCGATGCGGCCAGCGGAAGTGTCTGCGTCGCGGGGCAGCTTTGCGTGGAGAGTGAGTGCGTTGCCAATCTGCCCGAAGCCATCTGCAATCCTGCCGGAGGCTTCGAGGAGGGAACTCCGGCGTTCGTCGAAGTGACCGCCGCGGTCGGCCTCGAGGGTGTTCAAGGCGTGCGGATGGGCGTCACGGATATCGACGGCGATGGCTGGCCGGACCTTGCGGTTCGGCGGGGCGCACCTCGGCCGGATTCGTTCGCAGCGGACGGGGTTCGCCGGACCTGGATCCTCCGCAACAACGGTGGCTCGTTCGAAGACGTAACCCAGGCGAGCGGATTTCTCGCCACGCGGGGAGAGCACGAAGGGGAAGTCGGCCGGCCGGTCGAGATCATCGCGTTTGCGGATGTCGACAATGACGGCGACCTCGACGCATTCTCCGGAATGAACACGACCCTCGAAGAAGACCAACACATCGGCGAGCGAAGCGAGATCCTCCTCAATGACGGAAACGGTGTATTCACCCTGGCGACCGTCAGCGATATCCGCCGCGAACGCGACGCGGTCGACGAACCCGTGGATGTTCCCGCCGGCGCAAGCTTCGTGGATTTCGACCGTGACGGCATTCTCGATCTCTGGGTACCGCAGCATAACTTTGGCTCGATCACGTTCCTCTCCGACCGCCTATATCGAGGCAACGGCGATGGCACGTTCGAGGATGTGACCGTTGCGATGGGGCTCTACACCGAGGACTGGCTGCAGTTCGACGCGCTGAACGAAGCCCGCGCACACAGCCGCGCCTGGGGTTCGCTGGTACGCGACCTGAACGGCGACGGCGCGCCGGACCTCCTCGTGCCGAGCTATGGCCGCTCGCCGAATCACTTCTGGCAGGGAAGCGGGATGGGCGCCGAGACCGCATTCGCGAATCGGTCTGTGAGCTCCGGCTACGCGTTCGACGAAAACCAAGAGTGGACGGACAACCAGTTCGCGCGCTGCTTCTGCCAGAGCAATCGAGAGGCGCCGGACTGTGAAGGGGTTCCGATGCCGCAGGTCGGCTGTGCGAACAACTGGTCGCACGATAACGATCGACAGGCGTTCCGTCTGGGCGGAAATAGTGGCCAAACGAGCGCAGGCGATGTGGACAACGATGGTGATCTCGACCTTCTTACGGGCGAGATTCGTCACTGGTGGGCCGGCGTTGGTTCGGATGGCAGCGAACTCCTCGTGAACAATGGCGAGTCGGATGTGGTCTTCGCAAGGCCCGGCGACGAGGCGACGGGGCTCGGCATCAACCGCAGTGTCGCTTCTTGGGACGAGGGTCATATGACCAATACCTTCCTCGACTTCGACAACGACGGGCGCCTCGATGTCTATATGGGCGCCTCGGATTACCCGGGAAACCGCGGACGCCTCTATCACCAAGTCGCGCCGATGCGGTTCGAGGAGGTCCGAACGCGCGACTTCTTCGAGCACAATCGAAGTCACGGCGTGGTGGCTTTCGACTACGATCGCGACGGAGACCTCGATCTGCTCGTGGGCCATTCCCGTGCGCGCTGCAGCGCGGGCACGCCGAACAATTGCTACGAGACCTCGCAGGTCCGCCTCTTTCAGAACACGGCTGCCCCGAGCAACTGGATCCAGCTCAAGCTTGTGGGTGGAGAAGGCAGCAACGTTTCCGCGATCGGTGCGCAGGTGCTCGTCACCTACGGTGAGCTTCAGCAGGTGCTTGAGGTCGACGGTGGGCACGGACACTACGGATCGCAGTCGGATCTGGTCCTGCACGTCGGGCTTGGGGAAGCGTGTGAGGCGACGGTCGAGGTTCGCTGGCCGAACGCTGAGCTGACCCGCGAGACCTTCACCCTCGGCGCAGGCCATCGCTACATCCTCACGCAGGGTGCACCAGTGCAGGTCGCAAACTGAGTTCGAACCCCTCAAACAACGCTTGCAACCAACAAACCAGTGAGCAGGGTGGTCTTAGCGAATATCGCTCACACAAGAACTCCTGAACGACAAAGGCAATACGATGAGTCTTGCGAAAGCCCAATGGGTTGTAGCGTATCCGAGGCGGCGTCTCTATCGGCTTGGCTTGATAACACTCGCTGCGATGGGTCTGATCAGCCTATCCCCATCGCAGACTGTCACGAAGCTCGGGATTCTCGCTTGCCTGTTCTTCCTCGTGCCGCCCTGGCTCGGCCTGCTACGGCTCGTAAGCCCACGATCGCGCCGCATCGAACTCTCCGAGCAGACTCTCTCGCTTCCGCCGATCTGGGGAAACGAGCAGATTTCGCTTCCGATTTACTACGTCAATATCGACGTTCCGTGGACCGGCGAAGTGATGGTGAACAGCACCGAAGTGCGCTGGCTCGATCTGGGGGGGCAGCTTCTCAAACTCCGGGCGTTGGTGGGAGTAAGCATCGACGACGTCGCACCTGAGCTCTCAATCCTCTACGAAGCACGTTGATTTATTCGTCTTCTGTATCGTGGACTCTGGCGTGCGCAGATGCGTCCGATTTGCAGCATGATATCGTCTGTCTCCGACAAGAATCGGGTGGCATTTGCGTCGTGAGAATGCCGCGAAGCCGGACTCGGAGTTGATCAACGGGCCGCTGAGGAGCGCGGTGCGAGTCAAAGGTCAGAAGGCGCGTTCGAACGACCGCAACTTCTCGTCCGCAAGCACGGAATAGATCCTGCGAACTGCGCCGGTCTCGCCAAGCTCCACCAAGAAAAGCGCGGCGGGAGCGGCGTTTTCCTTTTCACGAGCGAATCGGAAAAAGACCCCCGCGAGCCCGTTTACGAAGACCGGTTTTGCTTCGCGGACTTCGTGAGGCGCCGGCGTGGTCCGAAGCCAGAAGTTCGCGACCTTTTCCGCACCGATCACAGGTTTGCGCGCCGCGAAGTACTTTCCGCCGCCATCCGAATGGGCGATTGCGTCGTCTGTGAGGAGCGCTCGCACGGTAGATAGGTCACCGCCCTGCAGGGCCAGCAGAAAGCGCATCAGGATCGCCGCACCATCACGTCGATCACGCTCGATTTCGTCACTTTCCGGACGCTTTACCTCTTTGCGAGCGCGGTGAAGGAGCACTTTGATATTGGACTCGCTGAGTTCCAGGATCTCCGCCGTCTCACGGGTACTGAGCTCGTAAATATCGCGAAGCACGAAGACGGCACGGGCGTTCTCACTGAGCGCTTCCAGCGCGTTAAGAAACGAATAGCGGAGCGTATCCAAGTTCTCGAGGCGTGCGTGCATCCCGCGCTGCGCATTCGCGATCGGTTCGGGAAGCCAGTTGCCGAGGTAGGTGGTGCGCTTCCGTGCGCGTAGGCGATCGATCGCGAGCCGCGATGCAACGGTCGTAAGCCAGCCCTCCAGCCCATCTCGCTTCTCGGGGGCGTGTTCCATGGCGCGGAGAAAGGCCTCTTGCACGATCTCCTCGGCGTCGGAAGCGCTTCCCGTGATCCGGTAGCCAAGCCCAAAGAGCCGAGCGCGATATTGTTCGAGGGCGGCGCTCATGAAGCCATCCTAGACGATCGAGGGGCGCCGGCGCCCGAGGAATCGCAGGCGAAGCGCTCGTTCTCCCGAAAGTCTGCCGCAAGCGTTCCGGCTCTCGCGCCGCTCAGCGCCGAGGCATCCGCGAGCATCGCTTCGGAGAGCCAATCCCCGGCCAAGAAGATACCCGTTGAGACCATGGGCGAACGCGAGTGCCGAAGCGCGTGCGCAGGCGCGCGGATGCTATGCGCAACGGTGATCTTCGGAAGCCACTGTGACGCACGCGCGAGCGCAAGCGCTCCGGGCTGCAACGTTTCGATCCACTGCTCGAGCCCTTCCCGCGGTCCTGTGCCGTAGTGAATGGCGGAGAGGATCTCACCTCGTGAGGCTTGTCGCGCGCTGCGACTTGGAATCGAAAGGTAGCGTGGCGAGCGCGTGTCGAGAATCAATCGCCGCTCGGGATGCGGAAGCTTCTCAACGACGAGATCGAGGCATGAAGCGCGGAGCGGATCTGCTGGCAGGAGCTCGAGCGCGGAAGGGACGAGCCTTCGAATCGTCGATGGGGCGATCGCCAAAACGACGGCGCCCGCCTGAAGCTCTCGGTGAGAGGTCTCGATGGTGAGTTCAGAGGAAATCGCCCGCACGTTTTCCGGAAGGAACTCGACTCCGCAATCCGTCGCGGCGCGGAGGAGCCCATCGACGATCGACTGCCAACCGCCGTCGACATACGTCACGCCCGCCGCTCCTAACCGAAGCTGGCGGCCCGCAGCCCGCGCGCTCTGTCCGGCGCTGGGCGGCGCGTACGTCGAGAGTTGCACGAGTGCTCCGAGCAACGCGCGAACACGCGACGACGGAAAGCTCTCGAGCCAACTCGATACCGGTACATCGGGAAGCTCCCCAAACTGAACACGTAGCAAGCTCGATGAGAGCGCCTTCTTTTCGCGGAGCGTGAGCCTCGAACGGAGCAGCGACACCGTCCCGGTAGGAAGCGGGCACAGGACGTTCGATTCATCTCGATAGAAGAGCCCTTGGTTGGGTCTTCCTCCCGTGACGCGAATGCGGTGGCGTCGCAGAAACGCCGCGAGCTCACCCTTATCGTAGAGCGCGTGCGCACCAAGGTTGAGAGTTCCGCCGGAAACCTCTTTGCTGCGGGCCCTTCCCCCAGGTGACGAATCACAGAGAAGAACGCGAGCGCCGGATTTGTGTTTCGCTTCGATCGCCGCGCAAAGACCCGCAATCCCTGCCCCAACCACAACGATGGGGCGCTCCTGAATACTCGTGCTCATGCATAGAACACGGGGAGCCGAGAGAAAGGTTACACGCGTGAGGTCAAAACTTGTCGGAACGTCTCGAAGTTCGCCGCACTTCGCTTGCCCCGGTTGGGGATCGCAAAGATTAGCCTGAGTCCGTGCCCGCGTTCGCACGCCGCGAGGAGCGCACTCTGGGCGACTTGTTCGGCGTCTCCTTGGAATGCGCCGCATCCCCATGCTCCAAGAATGAGCGTTTTGACGTCATTGTCGCGGGCGATGTCGAGAACGGCGCGCCAGCGACGGTCAAACGCCGCTTGAAGCTCGGCGGGACCGCCCTCTTTTCGACGAAGATAGGGACCCGTATTGGGCGCCGGCATCGTGATGACATCCGCCGTGAAGGGTTCGGGCAAAAGGGCATCGCGGCCGCTCGTACGGAAGAAGACCACCGCCGGCGAGTAGATCGCATGATCGGTGTAGATCATCGAATCTTGGCCGCGGTTCGCTTCGTAATACTCGGGCGCGCGGAGCAGCGTGGGGTAGAGCCCCGAACACCGGCATAAGTCCTCCTCCTGCGCTTTTGCACCGTTGAGAAACCCACCACCCGGGTTTCTCGCGGATGCGAAGTTGAGCAGCGCGAGACCTTCTGAGGATAGCTGGCTCGCTGCAACCTGGGTGGTCGAGTCTTCGACTAAGATCTCAGAGGCAGCCCCTCTCGAAATCACCTCCGAAAGACGCGTCACGTCTTCTGGACGGTAGAGCTTCGTGCCCTCTTCCGACTGACGCTGTGCATCCCGGATCAATACCCGACGTCCTTCGGTCTCGTATTCCCCCGCTTCGAGCAGGTTCAGTACTTCCATGGCTCTATGTTTGAGACTCATAAGTGTACGTTATACACGTATATGTCTGGTGCAACTATTTCTTTGGTGAACGACGGAAAAGAAAACGCCCTGGCTCTCACCAGGGCGTTTTGCTCGCGCGATTCGACTTATCGACGGCGACGGCGAATCAAGCCGACGAGTGCCAATCCGACAAGGCCGAGAAGCGGCGCGTTCGAACGTTCGTTCGACGCGATATGACAGTCACAGCCGCCGGTGTCGCGAGGGCCGCGCGGGTTTGCCGTGAGGCCGCCGGAATCGGCAGCTGCGTCTGCGCCCGCGTCCTCGTCTCCGCCGTCGACAACGCCGCCGTCATCCACGCCGCCATCTTCGCCCGGTCCAGCATCCGGCATGTCGGGCGGGATCGTGCTCTCGTTCACACACTCCCCGAGTCGGCACACTTCACCGCCTGGGCAGACCGCACCTTCGCAGGCATCGACACAACCATCTTCCGTGCAGGCCATTCCGGGCCCACAATCGACACCGACGCACGCGGTCGGCTCGCAGCGGCCATCGTCGAGGCAGGTCTCGCCGGCGAGGCAGCCACCCGCGGGATGGTCACAGCGAGCCACGCAGGCGCCGCCATCACAGACGCTACACTCTGGATCGCAGGTCAGGTCTTCGCAGAGATCGAGGCAACGGCCGGCGACGCAGTCTTGTCCGACGGGGCAGGCGATCCCGGCGCACGCGCCGACACATTCGCCAGCGACGCATCGCTGTCCATCGGGACACTCAAGATCTTCGCAGCCGATATCGATGCACTGACCGTCGAGACACGCCTGGCCGTCCGGGCAGCTTCCCTCAAAGCAAACATCGATGCAGCGTCCGCGGTCGCAAACCTGCGTCTCGAAGGGGCAAAGGTCGCCCTCGTCGGTGGTGCCATCGCAATCGTTGTCGACCGCGTCGCAGAGCTCGTCGCTGGAACCAACCACGGGCACACACTCGGTGCCTCCACCGACACAAGCGGTGACGCCTTCGCCGCAGATTCCAATCTCACCGGTGTCGCAAGATTCGCCCGCATCGGGACAGATGACTGCACCCGCTCGGATCTGGTAGCGCCAAACGCCGGTTTCGCCGACATTCGAGCTCTCACAGAGATGCGCGGAGATACCTGGCTCACGCGAGCCATCGATTTCAACGAAGTCCTCTTCGTTGCCGGCATCAAAACCAGCCTGAGCCTCCGTGCCACCGAAACCGTCCGTGCCACCACTCGCGTCGCCCGTTTCCCACTCGCAGCGGTTGTAGCGGAACTCCACGTCGAAGTCGCCCTCGGCGCCACCGCAACCAGGAACGGCCGTAAGAATGAGCTGGAAGTTCATTCGAAGGCTCTCGTCGCAGCGGTAGTAACCAACGTTGTCCCACGTGACGATCATACGGCCGGGCTCGAGGTGCCACCACACGGAGTTATCGCCGGTGGAGGAACAAACGCCACGGGTGCCGGTCGAACAGGACCCTGGTTCGCGGATATCCACGTCGGCCCAGAAAGGCGCGATCATCGGCTGGTCAGCGACCGGGAAAGGATCCGGCGTAAAGCGGCTGAGCGATCCACTGAACGTGATATTTCCGTTCGTGTTCACGTAGACCGAGCTATGCGTCCGATCGAAGAACCGAAGCCCGGAAGGGAAGGCATCTTCGAGCGAAATAATATCGGAAGAGCCATCGTCGTTTAGGTACAGACAGTCGCTTCCGTAGTCACGAGGACCGCCAAGTCCGCCGAGGATCGGAGCCTGCGCAAGCGAAACGCTCGCTTGAGCAAACAACGAAAACGAAAGAAGGAGGATTGAGATTTGATTCCGCATTTGGTGTTTCTTCATCCTGCTAGGCACGCATTCGGACCATGAGGTCCGTCCAGAACTGGGATTCGCCGAGCAACTCGACGACCATCACAGCCTCTGCCGCGGCGCGGTCAGAACGCTCACCATGCACGCTTTGAAGATGGGCCGCAATCCAACGTGCTACGTGAACTCGAGTCACGATTTCCGCCCGGGCATTCTCGAAATCAGTGAACTCCGCCCACTTCAGCGACCACAGCCAGTCCGCGACCCAGTCGGCGAGCACGGCGTCCTCCGAGCGCGGTGTACCGGGCCTTGCCTGTGCGCGGTCAAAAGCCTCGGACCAGGGCCGGAGGGGAAGACGCGCTCGGTAGGTGGAATCCTGCACCGCGCGGGCGGCTTCTACGAACCATAAAGCGGCGAAACCAAAGGCAGATCCATCTACGGCCTCATCGGCGATCTCCTGAAGCTCTTCGGCCCAGGTCGACTTTTTCAGTTTGGGGAAAGGTTCGCTCTGAAGGATGGCGTCGAGCGGTTCTCCATCCGAGAGCGCCTGAAGAATGGGCGCCTCCACTCTCTTCCAATCGGCAAATGAGATCGCTTTGCTCTTTCGCGAGAGACGCACCTTTTTGATGTTGCGCTCTGCCCAGATTTTTCCTTGGTCGGAGAGCGGAGCCAGACAATCTTTCACCTCAAGCTTCGGTCGCTCACCTAAGGTCCGGCATGGGCAGCGGTGGTCGGTGGTGATTCGACCGCCTTCGGGCGTTTCCGTGAGCCCGAGCGGAAAACGGCGACATCCCTCTGGCTTCGAGTCCTCGCCAAGCTCCGCGTGAATTCGGCATCGGCGATCGTCCATCAAGAAATGACATCCGCCATCGCTCGCGGTGCAGAGCATCGGCTCGTCGAATTCTTCGTCGAAATGGGCGCCGTCTTCGTCGATCGAACGCACCGCTTCGAGTTCATCATCGGTTAGAGGACCGAGCCCGTGGATGTTTGTGCAGCAGAGTCCGTCGCCAAAACAGCGATATTCTGCACCTGGCCGGACCTGATACGGCGGCGCCTTCGGCGCTTGCTTTAGTTTCTTGCCCACGTCGCGTTCCTCGTCATTACGCTCGTTCTTCGCCCAAATGGCAGAGAATCAGATAGGATAGCCGAGTCATGCCCTCGCCGCTGCTCGGTTACAACACGAATGTTCGCCACCACGGCAAGCTCTACCACATCCAGACCGAGGACTCTGGGGTACAGCGACCGCATATCATTACGCATCTATTCGCGGACGGTGGGCGCATTATCGCGTCGAAAAAAACAACCTACGGCGACATTCTTGGCACGGACGACCTGCAAGCGCGCGTGAAGCAGATGATGCGCGACCAACACAAGGCGATGTTCATCGAGCTGCGTGACGGAATCTACGACGAAGAGAATAGCGAGCCGACCCAGGAAGTATCCGTCCCGCCAGTCGACCCCGCGACCCTCGACGCCGCCGCCGCACAAATCGAAGTGGCGCCCCCGAAACCCGCGAGGGAATCTCGCTACCAGTCGACGCGCCCGGCGCAGCCCTCCGAACCCGCAAACCCCGCGTCGATCTTTGGCGGAGACTTGCTCAGCGAGAAGAGCCTTGATGAGGTCATCTTGAGCTATCTCGCCGAGGACCTCGACGAAGACGATTGAGGAAGAGCGCCGATGAGCAACTCGGCGTTCGAAATGGACAGATAGGACCTGGATACACGACGCTTTTGTCGGGTAGAACCGTTCCCGTGAACAAGCGCATCGAAAACGATCCGGGAGCCGCTGGACAAACGCTCGATTTCGCGCCAAATGACTCCTCAGCAGAGCGTGCAAACGCCCTCGCAGTCCGACCATGGAAGCTGTTGTTCCCGGAAAAACCGAACAGGATCGTCCCTTTGGAGAAGTGATCCGCGATATCGTCGCGCTCACGAAGCCGAAGATCACTGCGTCCGTGATTCTGACGACGGCCGGAGGCATGTGGCTCGCTCCCGGGACACGCCCTTGGCACGTCATCTTGGTGATGCTCGCGACGACCGTTGCCGTGGTGGGCTCGGCGAACTCGTTAAACTGCTGGCTTGAGCGCGATAGCGACCGCTTCATGCAGCGGACACGGAACCGGCCGCTTCCCGATGGTCGCCTGCAACCGAATATTGCGCTTTGGCTCGGCGGAATCCTCGCATTTTTGAGCGTTCCTACGCTCTCGCTGGTTGTGAACCCGATGACCGGGCTGCTCGGCGCCATTGCGCTCGTCAGCTACGTCGCGGTGTATACGCCGATGAAGCGGACCTCTTCGTTCTCCCTGCTCGTGGGCTCTGTCCCTGGCGCCCTTCCTCCGTTAATGGGCTGGACGGCAATCACGGGGACTCTCGATGCGCCTGGATTGGTCCTCTTCGGGATCCTTTTCTTTTGGCAGGTGCCGCACTTTATCGCGATCGCGATTTACCGGAAGCATGACTACGAAGCGGCCGGTTTGAAGACCTTGCCCTCGGAGCGCGGAGAAAAGAACGCTGCGATTCAGGGCGTGCTCTATGCCGGTGCGCTCCTGGTGACTTCCGTGCTTCTTTGGGTGTACCGCGCTGCCGGCCCGATCTACCTCGCCGCTGCCTTGATCCTCGGCGGGTACCAGCTCGCGATGGCCGTTCGGCTCGTGCTGATGGACGGCAAGGCGGCGCCCGCGCGGAAAATGTTCTTCTCCACGCTGATCTACCTTGTTGGGCTCTTCGCAGCACTGGCGATTGACCTAGTCGTCTTCTCGCTATGAAACATCGATTCCTGGCGCTCGCAGTTCTCTTTGCGGCGTGTGGTGATTCGGAAGCCGGCGTCGGCCGCGCGATATATGACGCCCCGAGCTTCGCCCTGACGGCGCAGAGCGGAGAGAGTTTCGAATCGAGTGCTCTCGCTGGCAAGGTCTGGGTTGTGCACTTCTTCTTCACGAGTTGCCCCTCGGTCTGTCCGGTACTGACGGCGAAGATGCAGAGACTTCAGGCTGACCTTGCCGGACTCAGCGGCTTTCATCTCGTCTCGTTTTCGGTCGATCCCGAGACCGACACGCCTGAAGTTCTGACGGAGTACGCGCAGCGGCATAACGCCGATCTTCGCAACTGGACTTTCCTAACGGGAGAGACCGAAGCGATCCGAGAAGCTGTCGTTGAGGGGCTCAGGGTCGGCATTGGTGAACGGGACGCGCGCGGCGATATCCGCCACGGGAACTACTTTGTGCTGGTCGACCAAGAAGGCAAAGTACGAGGCTACTACCGCCCGGACGACGAGAGCCAGGCGCAGCTTCGCGAACACGTCCGCGAACTGCTTGAGTAACGCTTGGGCTTGACTGCTGGCGTCGCGGGAAAGTTCGCGCGCACGATGCGACTGATTTTCGCTTCGACTTCGTAACGACTCGACGAACACCGCAGCTCATCGGGGTGCGTCAACCGTCCAGCGTTATCCCCCGTTTCATATCGTTGCGATTCTCCCAAAGAAGCCCGAGGTTGGTGTATCGATCGGCGCTTCACGCCAGCGGGGAGAGGGCTTGCTCCTCCCGCGACGGAAACCGCACTCGCAGCCCCGATTCACGCACTCCGTGACTGAGCAAGACTCCACTTTCACAAACGCCCGAGGTTAATGTTGGATTCGGGTGCTGGTTTCACCAGTGGGGAGCGGAAATGTGTCGGTGACACTGCGGCCCAGACGCTCTCGCTATCATATTTCGCCGCTTCGCCCCTCGAATCTCCCGATGTTCATCCGAATCTTGGGGAAAAGACGCACCGATGCGCCGCGGGGGCATCTACCGCAGCGTGAGTCGAAGCTCGACAGACGTTAGACCGTCAGACAGCCGAGTTTTCGGACCATGAACCAAGTCCCCATCGGAAAGACAGTCTCGCGCTCGCCGGCGCGAAATCGGTCGAGCGCCTCGCGGTACGCCAAGCGGAACAAACGATACTGCTCAATCTTCTCGCGTAGCACGTTCGCGGAGCGGGCTTTGATCGTCGGAATAATCGTTCGGCGAGGGAGCGCCCCGGCTTCTGTCCGCCAGTCCGTCGCCATCACCTTTCGCCAGCCGAGCGGCTTCACCACCTCCGCGCTCGCAA
>JAHDCI010000033.1:0-31333 GCA_020629955.1 Myxococcota bacterium
GGAGCCTCGGCGATGACACTTTCGAAATATGCTGGCTGAGCGCGCCTCATCGCGCGATTCCGGTGATATCTGCGGCGATCGCGATCACCTCCCGAAGCGCACCCTGGATGCGAGGCCCTGTTGGACCGATGGCTCCAAGGCCGTCGACTTCTTCAAAATGGCGCCGGAAAATCCGCTTGCAGCGGGTCACGTGATACGCGTCGCTGACCACCAATACACGGGCGCCGGCTGGCAACATCTCTGCAGCGAAACGCGCATTCTCGCGCGTTGTGGTCGAGGCGTCCTCGAGCAGCATTGCGTCGCGGGAGACCCCGAGTCGTTCGGCCAAACGGGCGCTCGCTTCCGCTTCTGAGATCGGTGCATCCCTGCCGACGCCCCCCGTAAAGATCAGCTGCTCGGAGGCTCCGGCTTCGAACGCTTCGACAGCTCGCTCGACTCTTCGTGCGAGCGAGGGCGAAGGTTGGCCGCTCGGCATGACGCGACAACCCGCGACGATAATCGCGTCGTAGGTTCCGTTTGCTTGGGCGCTGACCCCAACGCGATCGAGTGCGAATGCGGCGGCAAGGTAGGTTCCGACAAGCAGCATTAGATTCCGCCTTCGCCGAGTTGAAAACGCTCCCTCGCTAGGCTTCTTGGATTCCATGACTCAGCGAACATCTCGATGGCTCTGGTTTCTTCCGGCGACCGTCAATCGCCCCTTGTTCGATCCCGAATCTTGCTTCGCGGCATTTTCACGCACTCCCGCGCCTTCCAACCTTGCCGACAATTTCAGGGTTCCGATCGGACGCATTGGTGCACCCCATAGACTTCCACGCGGACATCGAGAACCGAGCAACGGACGACTAAGAGGGCTCGCGGACGCTCATTTCGACGCGCCAGCGCTCGTCGCCTTGGCTCGCGATCGCCTCGAGAACGAGCGCTCCAAGCGAGGTGATATGTGCTTCAAGGCGCACCGGAACGACGGTCTTTTCGTCGCCGGGAAGCGTTGCTTCGATCTGGCCTAGCTCCGTCAGCTCTTCCTCGGTCCAGCGCGTCAGCACATCGCCCGGCACGTCGTCTCGGCGGACCGAGCTACCGAAAAAGCGGAAGCGTACGCTCTCACCTACCACCAGGCCGAGGCCCTGCTCCGGAGACGGGGCGTTGTCGCCTTCTTCGAGACCAAAGGGAGCGACACAGAGCGCGCGAATCGGAGGCGCGAGGCCTGGGATTGCCGGCATCGAAGATTCGACCCCGACATAATAGGACTGACCGAGGCCCGCGCGGACGCGCACGCCGCCGCTCTCCCGGATGTGTGCGTAGTACGCGGCGCCCTGCGCTACGGCACGGTCGAGATCTTCGCCCTCCAGGACGCGGACGGGATCGGCGTCTTCCTCCATCAGCCAATCGGTCAGCACATCGATGATCCGTTCGGCGATGGGGGCCGCTTTGAAGACGCCACCATTAAAGAGAACGGCCGTCGGATGGAGAAACGAGCCTTCGTTTTGGACAAATCCTTCCCGACCGGCGAGCGCGTCTTTCTGGCGCGCGAGAAAAGCCGCGAGGTGGCGCGTGATCGCGGCGTCCTGAGCGTAGGGGAGCCCCATTTCCGTCAGTCCGCTGCGCTCTCGCGATGCCGGTCTCTCGGAGGCATTTACCGCCGGAAAGAAACCTTCGAGCAAGAAGTTCTGAACCTCTTCTCGTTTGAGTGTGGTCTTGAGCGTCTTTCCGATGAGCCGGCTTCCCCGGCTTGGAACGACCACCGGAACTTCTTCGAGTTCCCCGGAGAGCAGGCGCTCCTTCGCGCTTCGGCAAGCGTGCGTACAGGCGCGCATCTGCCAATCGTCGAGCGCTTTCCCTTGCTCGGCCTCGATGCGCTGCGCGACGAAGTAGGCGAGGGCGAGATCCATATTATCGCCGCCGAGCAGGATATGCTGGCCAACCGCGATTCGCTCCAAGCGAAGCTCACCATCTTCCTCTTCCACGGCGACCAAGGAGAGGTCGGTCGTGCCGCCGCCAACGTCGACGACCAACACGATATCGCCGGCTTCGACGGCTTCACGCCAGCCACCACGCGACTGCGCGATCCAAGCGTAGAGCGCCGCGAGGGGCTCCTCGAGCAAGGTTGCACCGCCAATGCCCGCCGCCTCCGCCGCCTCCGAAGTCAGGTCCCGCGCGGCGGGATCGAACGAGGCGGGCACCGTGATGACGACGTTCTGATCGGCGAGCTTTTCGCCCGGGTTGGCGTGCTCAAAGGCTTCTCGAAGATGTTCGAGATAAAGCTGGCTCGCCTTGAGCGGAGAGACCCGCACGACGTCTTCGGGCGCGTCGAGTGGTAAGAGCGGCTTTCGCCGATCGACACCGGGATGGCAGAGCCAGCTCTTTGCGCTGCTCACGAGCCGCGTGGCGCTTTTGGCGCCGAGGCCTCTCGCGACCTCGCCGACGAGATTGGCGGGCGTGCTATTCCAGGGGAGCGCTCCCGCTCCCGCTGAGAGCTCATGCTCCGATGGCAAATAGACGTTCGAAGGAAGCAAGTCCCGAGGGGCGCATTCACCGGGGGCGACGCACTGCGGGATCTTCAGGACGTGGTGTGCGAGGTCTTCCCCCTCGGAGAGATCGGGGTCGATATACGAGAGCGCGCTGTGGCTCGTGCCAAGGTCGATGCCGACGCGAATCATTAGAGCTCAACCTCCGCAGGCGCGAGCACGTTGAGGTCATGTCCGTCTGCGATGGCGGGGAGACTCACATCCTTCGCGACCCAGCCCGCGTGTTGAAGGGTTCCCTGAAAGGGTGGGTCGCCGGCGACGTTTCCCGTTAAGCGAACACGCGCCGGATCGACACTTTCGAGTGTGATCGCTTCGCCTTCTTCTCCACCTTCGGCGGGTTCGATCGTGAAATGTTCGAAGAGCGCCTTGGAACAACCTTCGTGTACGACTCGGGCAGCGGCACCGATATCCTCGTCCGAAAACTCCGCAACGTCCTCTTTCAAGAAATCGATAAGCCGGCCTTCGCGCTGAAGGAGGGCGAGTAGCTGTAGGGCGGCGGCTTCCTCCGCGAGTGTCGGCGCCGGAGGCTTTTCCGATTCCACTTTTACGGGAGGCTCTTCCGATGGCTCCTTCGGAGTCGGTGCTGGAAGGGCCGGTCGAACGGCATTGGCCGCGAGCTCGGAGGAAAAAAGGACGCGAAAAGCGATGGCCAAACGGGCGAAGAAGGAAGGTTTTTCCTGCGACATTCGTATTGGGTAGCAGTGACGCTGCCTTCCTCAAGGAGTTCTTTCCCCATCGGGAAGGTTCGACACCCAAACCTCAACCCTTTCCCACCACGTTTCTCCATTGGACCTTCCATCGTCGCGCATTTCCCGCGGCGGTTCCTCAGAAATCCGGAACGTGGTACTAAGCCCTTCGCTCTTTGAAGAGCGGCAAGCTCTCAGAGCAGATTTCTCTCAGAGATATTTTGGAGATAGAACGTTGAAGAACACACTCATCAGCATTGGACTCGGTGCCCTTCTTGCTCTCGCCGGTTGCGGCGACGAGGCCGAACAGCAGGCTCAGGCCGAAGCGCAGGCGAGCGAGATCGCCAACCAGCTTCAGGAAGCCATGAATCAGGCCGCTGAGCAGGCCGCCGCGCCCGCGCCCACGGAGGCCCCCGCGGCCAATCCGACGCCGGCCGCCGGCGGTGGCGAGTCGAATTTCGGGACGATCACGTTGGCAACCGGATTCATGCCGGATCCCCAGACCGCTTCCGGTACGTCGGGAGGTCCGACGGCCGCCAACACGCTGGACCCCAACTGCAATGGCTACGTGACCGGCGGAACCCCCGACCATATCCTCGTCGCGCAGACCGCGTTCTCGAATCTTCGTGTTATGGCGCGGTCCGATGCCGACACGACCCTCGTCATCCAGAAGCCCGACGGCAGCTACGTCTGCAACGACGACAGCAGCGAAGGGTTTAATCCGCTCATCGCCGCAGAGTTCCCCGCCGGTACCTACAAGATTTGGGTTGGAAGCTACGAGCAGGGCACGAACAGCCCCTACACCCTCGGTGTGTCGGAGCTCGCGTCGGTCACGCCGGCTTCGCTCGGCAACTAGACGACGCCGCATCAAGAGCGCGCTCCTCAGGGGGCGCGTTTTTTTTTGTCCGGCATCTTTAAAGAATCCGGACGCGTGTTATTAGCGTGCGCATGCACGATCTCCGTCACGTCACCGAACACTTCGAGGAATTTCGAACGCAGCTTGGACGCCGCGGCAAGGTGCCGGAAGCGCTCTCTCGGCTCGAAGAGCTCGCTCGCTCTCGCCGGGAAGGGATTACCCGTGTCGAGGGGCTCCGAAAAGAGCGAAACGACGCGAGCTCGGCGATGGCGCAGATCGCAGATAAGAAGTCGGAAGAGTTTGCGGCCCGGCGTGATTCGTTGCGTTCATTGGGCGCCGAAATCAAGAAGCTTGAGGTTGAGCTCGGTGAGGTTGAAAGCACGCTCCAGGGAATTCTCGCGGAGCTTCCGAATACTCCGGACGCTAGCGCCCCCGACGGTGGTGGCGAAGAGGAAAACGTTGTCCTTCGTGTGGTCGGAGAGAAACCCGAGTACGATTTTGAGCCCAAAGACCATGTGGATCTTGGGGTGGGTCTGGGCCTACTCGACTTCGAGGCGGGGGCGAAAATCTCGGGCGCTCGATTTGTTGTCATGCGGGGTCTCGGAGCGCGCATGGAACGTGCTCTCATGCAGTTCATGCTCGACCTTCACGTGGATGAGCACGGCTACGAAGAGGTTTGGCCTCCCGCGCTCGTGAAGGACGAGGCACTCTTCGGTACGTCGCAGTTGCCGAAGTTCTCGGCTGATCTCTTCCGAATCGCGAAAGATGCGGAGTGGGAAAAAGAGAACGACGCTGGTCATGATCTTTTCCTCTGCCCAACGGCGGAGGTGCCGGTCACGAATATGCTCGCAGGCGATATTGTCGATGGGCAGAAGCTGCCGATCACGATGACGGCGTTTACGCCCTGTTTCCGAAGCGAAGCGGGTAGCTACGGCAGAGATACCCGCGGAATGATTCGCCAGCATCAGTTCGACAAGGTTGAGCTGGTTCGTTTTGTTCGCCCCGAAAATGGGATCACTGAACACGCGAAGTTGGTCGGTCACGCCGAAGAAGTACTCAAGCGCCTCGGGCTTCATTATCGCGTCGTCGAGCTCTGCACCGGCGACCTCTCCTTCGCGGCGAAGAAGTGTTTCGACCTGGAGGTTTGGCTCCCAGGGCAAAGCGCGTATCGCGAGATTTCAAGCTGCTCCTGGTTTGGCGATTTCCAAGCGCGACGCATGAAGGCGCGCTTCCGTCCCGAGCCCAAAGCGAAACCGCAGATGCTGCACACGATCAACGGTTCGGGGCTTGCGATCGGTCGAACGGTGGTCGCGATCCTGGAGCAGTATCAGCAGGCGGACGGAAGTATTTTCATTCCGGAAGCGCTTCGTCCGTACATGGGTGGGGCCGAGCGGATTTCCGCGAAGTAAGCGTTCTTCTTCGAGAGTTATCTCACGCTCTCGTGGAATGACCGGCTCTTCTGTCGGTTTTCTCGCAGGTTGATTGACACCAGCGCGAGCGGGACTACACCACCGGCCTGACGTCACGGGTCGGGGGGACTCTTCCCATGACGAACTATTTTAGCGTGAAAGGCATGATCGCATGAGCGACGTGATGATCGAAGCGCAGGGACTCTCGAAGAACTATGGGTCCTTTGCGGCCCTCAAAGATGTAAACTTCGAAGTCCGGCGAGGAGAGGTTGTTGGCTTTTTGGGACCGAATGGTGCCGGAAAGACGACCACCATGAAAATCCTGACCTGCTTTATCGCTCCCACGAGCGGTAGTGCGAAGGTTGCGGGCTGTGATGTCTTTGACGACCCGATGGGCGTTCGAAAAGCGATCGGCTACCTCCCGGAGAGCACGCCTCTCTACACGGAGATGCTGGTTCTCGAATACCTCGAGTTCGTCGCGAAGATGCGCGGTTATAAAGGTGTTGACGCGCGCAAGCGAATCAAGAAAGCGGTCGAACAGACCAGCCTCGGCGACGTTATCGCCAAGGAGATTCGCGCTCTCTCGAAGGGCTATAAGCAGCGCGTTGGCCTCGCCCAGGCGCTTGTTCACGAACCGGACGTTCTGATTCTCGACGAACCGATGAGCGGCCTTGACCCGAATCAGGCTGCCGAGATTCGCGGCCTGATCACCGAGATCGGTGAGCAGCGCACGGTCATCCTCTCCACGCACGACCTCGGAGAGATTCAGCAGACTTGCGACCGCGTGCTCATTATCAACCGCGGAAAGCTCGTCGCCGACGACACGCCGGAAGAGCTCCGCGATCGCGTGGGTGGCTCGAAGTTCCGGGTGACGGTTCAGGGCGGACGGAGCGATTCCAGCAAGATCCGCGACATTTTTGGGAAAATCGATGGTGTTCATTCGATTCGCGAACGCGCGAGCGAAAGCGATAGCGGCGAGCTTCTCTTCGTGGTGTCGCCGAGCAAGAGCGAAGACCTCCGGGAAGAGATCTTCCGCGCAGCGGTAAAGAACGACCTCGTTCTCCTCGGCCTTCGCCGTGATGCGGATGGCCTTCAAAATGTCTTCCGCGAGCTTACGACGGGCGAGGGTGGTTCCCTGCCTGCGAAGAAGAGCGCGAAGAAATCGACTCCCGTAAAGGAGGAGGAATAATGCAATCCGCGTTGACGATCGCCGGACGCCAGTTCCGGAGCTATTTTAACGGGCCGATCGCGTTTATCGTGCTCATCTTCTCGCTGGTTCTCCTCGGCGTCTTCTTCTTCTGGTGGCCCAACGCTTTCTTTATTCGTGGCCGCGTGAGCGTTCGAGAGCTCTTCTCGATCATCCACTACACGAACTACCTCACGATCCCCGCGCTGACGATGGGGCTCATCGCGGATGAGCGGGCCTCTGGAACGCTCGAGACCTTGCTCACGCTTCCAGTTCGTGACGCGGACGTGGTACTCGGCAAGTTTCTCGGGACGCTTGGTCTTTACACCATCTTCTTGGCGTTGACGCTTCCCTATCCTTTCGCGATCAACACGCTTGGGACACTCGATTGGGGCCCTGTATTCACCGGCTACCTCGGCCTCTTCTTCCAGGGAAGCGCGCTGATCGGTGTTGGGCTCATGGCCTCGTCGTTTACCCGCACTCAGCTTGTCGCACTCTTCGCCGGCTGGGCGATTGCGATTGTCTTCGCGGCGGTCGACCTCTTCTTGCCTTTGGTCCCTGCCGGACTGACGACTCCGCTCGAGTTTATCTCGTTCGACTATCACCTGACGGATTTCCGACGCGGCGTTATCGCCATCCGCGACATCCTCTTTTTCCTCTCCGTGACCGCCATCGCTCTGATGGTCGCGTTCCGCTCCCTTGAGAGCCGGCGCTGGAAGTGAGTGAAGCCATGAGTAGCGACACCAATTCACGTAAGAACACCGCGAAGCTAACTTCGCTCACCCTCCTTGGGTTGATCATTGCGAGCGCCCTGGTGCTCAACTTTATCGCGTTCGAGTTTAACCTCGGCCGCGCGGACCTCACGGCCCGGAAGGCCTTCTCTCTCTCGCACGGTTCCCAGGAGTTGGTCTCCGATCTCAGCGATCGCATGGAGATTACGGCATACTTCACCGAGGACCTTCCGCCGCCTTTTAACGCGACCGAGCGCTACGTCCGCGACCTTCTCAGTGAGTATGCGGCCGCTTCGAACGGCAACATCACGGTCCGGTTTGTGAATCCGACCGATGACGAGACCCGCGAAGCTGCGGAGACGGATGGCGTGCAGCGTGTTGCCCACCAGGTCTTCGAGAATGACGCCGTGAGCGTGCGCGAAGGATATCGCGGAATGGTCATCAAGTACCTGGGTGAGACCAAGTCGATCCCCGTCATTCAGGACGCAACGGGCCTTGAGTACACCATCACGATGGCGATCAAGGAGATGGTCGGTGACCGTATTCCAGTTGGCGTGATCGGTGGTCACGAAGGGCCTTCTCTTGAGCAGGGCCTCACGACCGTCGCGGGGGCGCTCCCCACCTACGAGCTTCGAGAAGTGGATGCGAACTCGGAGATTGACACCAACCTTCGTGCGCTCCTTTTGGTCGGACCCGCCACCGAGCTGAATGAAAATGAGCTTCAAAATATCGACGCGTACCTCATGCAAGGCGGCTCGCTCGGTGTGTTTGGTGGTTCGACGAAGCTTTCTCTCGAGGCCGACCCGACCTCGGAGACGGTGAACTCCGGTATCAATCGCCTCATCGAGCGTTACGGCGTTGGCATTCGTGAAGACATCGTGCTGGATGCGCAGTGCAGCCGAATGCCGATGCGCGGTCCGATGGGGCTGCAGGTCGCCGTGCCCTATCCAGCGATTCCGATCGCGACCGTCACGGAAGAGCAGATGGAGCATCCGGCGATGTTCCGTATTCCGACGGCGATGCTCCCGTTCACCTCAAGCCTCGAGCTTACGTCTGCGCCCGAGGGCGTGAACGTCGACGTGCTGGTCCGCAGCTCGGAGAACAGCTGGCGCGATACGGCGACGAGCGTGCCGCTTCGCCCCCGCCGTCCCCAGGAGTGGACGCAGACTGGCGATGCAGGTCCGTTCCCGCTCATGGTGGCGATCAGTGGCGTGTTGCCATCCGCGTTTAACGACAACGGACCGAGCTCAAGTCAGAGCGAAGCGCGCGTTCTGGTCGCTGGTTCGGCCGCGGTCCTTCGCGACGAGTTCATGCCTCAGGCGCCTCCCGGGCAGCAAGTCGATCTCTCCGGCGCGCTCGCGGTTGTCCTTAACAGCATCGATTGGCTTGCCGCGGACGCTGACCTCATTGCGATTCGCGCGAAGAATATCGAGGACCCACCCCTCGAGGTTCCGAACGCAGTCCAAGATGCGGAGGCGCAGGCACAGACTGCGGCGGAGAGCAACGACGCCGACGGTGTCGAGGCTGCGCTTGAAGAGCGCAACGCTGCAATCGAAGCGTGGGAGTCCAAGAAGAGCGTATACAAGCTCGGTCTGACGCTGGGCATTCCCTTCTTCTTCGGTCTCTTTGGCATCCTCCGCTGGAGCCAGCGCCAAAAGAAGCGCGCTCAGCTCCGCGTCTGAAAGTAGAGAAGCAGCATGCAGAACAAGTTGTTGATCGCAGGAGCCGTTCTTGCCGCGTTGATCGGCGCCGGCGTCTTCATGATGAACCAACGCAAGGCGAGCGATGCCGGCGAAGGCGAATCGAACGAGGTGAGCGCCCCGGAGTTTGATCGAGATGCGATCACGCGTCTCGCCATCACGCGCCCCGCAACCGATGAGCGTGAAGCGCAAGAGATCATTCTCGAGAAGGGTGAGAGCGGATGGCGTCTGACGGCGCCCCTCGAAGCGGAGGTCGACCCGGATACGGTGGACCGCGCTCTCGACCGTCTTGCCGAGTTCAATATCACTGGGATCGCTGCGCGGAATCCAGACAACTTTGAGAGACTTGAGGTCGACGACGCACAAGCTGTGCGCGTGGAAGTCGGCGCGGGTAGCGAGACGGTCGCTACGCTCTTTCTCGGTGTCTATCGAAGCCGCAATACGATGGTGCGCATCGACGATGGTGAGCAGGTGCTAACCGCGGAAGGTTCCATCAAGCACGTCTTCGACAAGGGCGTTGATGATTGGCGCAATAAGAAGATCGTGGCGCACTCCGCTGCGGATATCCGAGCGATTCGATTTGAGCTTCCGGCCGAAGAAGCGGCGGAAGGCGAAGAACCTACAGGGCCGACCCGGTTCGCCTTTGAGCGGAACGCGGAGGACGAGTGGGTACCTGTCGCAGGTCAGGCGGAGATCGAGAATTTCTCCGCGAGCAAAGTCCAGTCGATCGTCTCGAGCGTCGCAGGAATGCGCGCGGTTGGCTTCGGTGATTTCGTGAGCGAAGCAAGCCCAGGACCGGTCGTCGCGACCGTTACGCTCACCGTTCAGGAATCGGTCGAGGGTGACGAAGAAGGCGAAGAGCCGCAGCAGGCTCCCGCGGAGACTCTGACGCTTCGCCTCTACGGGCGTCCCGACGGGGCTGACGAGAGCTATCTCGCGAAGGAAGGCGATAACAACGGGTATCTCGTATCGGCCTATATCGCCGGTCGCCTCACGGTGAACACGGAGTCTTTCCAGCAGTCGGAAGACGACACCCCCGCAGCGCCTCCGGGCGGTATGCCGCAGGGGATGCCGCAGCTCGGCGGCCCTGGTGGTGGTCAGATTCCGCCCGAGATCCTGCAGCAGCTCCAGCAGCAGATGGGCATGGCGCCAAACTGATAACGCCCAAGGTCGAAAAGTCGAGAAGCCCGCCAGTCATTTGAGACGGCGGGCTTTTCTCGTGAACCCGAGTCATGTGCGGAAAAGAGAGCCTGGCTGATAGTCTTTGGCCGTGAAGCGAATCGCTATCTCTATCGCCTTGGTCCTACTTTTGATCGGCGCGCTCTGGACATTTTGGCCAGTCGCCGCGGAGCCGACCGCTGGTGTGACGCACGGGGCACCGGCAAATAGAACACCGAACGCACAGGTCCCAGCACAGACCGGAAGGGCAGCGAACCATGCGGATAGCCCCCGGGACGAGCCTGAACGCTCCTCTTCCGCGAGGGAAGCGTTCGAAGCCCGTCGCGCCGCGATCGGAGCCCGCCGCGCGCAGCGCGAACGACAGAATCAGCAACATGAACGAGAACTCGGCCGGGAGGAACCTGCTCAGAATGAAGCTGCGTCCCCGCGTCGTGGGCGGCTCCCCCCCGAATATATCCAAGGTGCAGTCGCGGAGCTTCAACCGTTGATGTCGGAATGTTATGATATCGCTTTAAGCGACTGGGCGAGTCGGAACGAAATGCCGTTTGAAGGGCGTTTGCTAACTTCTTTTGTGCTCTCCGCGGAGCCAGGCGTTGGGGGAGTTGTAGAGGACGTGGAGATCCTCGAGGGTCCCGGCGAATCCGTTCTCAGTGAGTGTTTCCAGCAGACCCTCTACACCTTGGAATTGCCGGACCCTCCGGAAGGAGGCTCGATTCTGGTGCGTTATCCGTTTCAGCTACGTGCTGGCGAGGAGGATGTTGCGCCCTGAAGCGGTGATGCGGTCAGAAACGGCCGTGAGTATCGTTCAGAACGTGACAGATGTGAGCATGCGGATCGTGGGGAATTGCCCACAACTGACGTTTACGAGCGACAGGATCAACACGCCTCAACGTCGTCGGTTCCGCTGAATATGGCAGATCGTGCACGATCTCAGGTCAATACGAGTCTAAGGCGGCTTTACGCCCTGTTGGCCCATCTTGTGCAAGTACGGCGCGCGAGCCATGACCGAACGGACCACCACCGAGCGCACGCGCATTCAGTATTTTCGCCGAAGCGACGAGCCAACTCTTCCATTCTTCTTCTGGGGGTTTCTCCCCCTCTTGTTGCTCGCCGGACTCTTCTGGTTCGGCGTGACTCATTTTGCGAATGAGTGGATCGAAGAAGAGGTGCGGGAGAACACCCAAGCCTTGCTCGCCTCGGAAGGCCTCGATTGGGTCAACGTGGAAGTTGACGGTCAGGAGGTCCATCTCACCGGACAAGGCTCCGCGTCCGAGGGCGAGCGCGCGATCGGCCTTGCCGAGGGCGCCCTTGGCGGCACGTGGGCCGGAAACTTGGTCTCCCCGACTGTAGTGACGGGAGATTTCTCAGCGCCTGCCCCCGAGCCCGAACCGGTTCCCGAAGAGCCGGCCGTGTGGCTCGACATGAGCGCGCATCGCGAAGGCGAAGTACTCGTGCTTGAAGGCGAAGTGGCGAGCGAAGACGAGAAGGCCGCGCTCGTTGCCGCAGCCGAAGCGTATGTGACGGCCTCGCAAGAGGGAGAGCTTCCTGAAGGCGATGTGCCGCTCGTCCGCATCGACGACCGTCTCACCATTTCTTCGGAGCGTGCGATGGAGGGAAGCCATATGCTCGCTCTGCGTGCGGTAAACACGATCGGTCGCTGTCAGCGAGGCACCGCATCGGTCCAGACTGGCGTGTACTCGATCCGCTGCGCTGCTCATGAGGATGTTGCCGGGGAGATTCGGGATGCCGCGAGCGCCGCCGCAGACCCGGGTGAGCTTGGGTCGATCAATGTTCTTGCGCTCGAAGCCATCGCGTCGTGTGAAGCGGCGATGCATGACCTACTGGCAGGGCGAACGATCGAATTCGCCGTCGGGAGCGCAGAACTTCGGGCTTCGAGCAACGGTCTTCTCGACGAAGTCGCAGAGGCCGCGCAAAACTGTCCGGGCACGCTTCGCGTTGAAGGTCACACAGACGATACCGGCCAACTCGACGCCAATATGCAGCTCTCACGCGACCGTGCAGCTTCCGTTCGAGAAGCGCTCATCTCCCGCGGCGTCTCGGCCGATAGCTTGGTGCCCGCCGGCTACGGTCCGACCCGTCCTCGCGAAGAAGGCACCAGCGCGCAAGCGCGTGCTCGAAATCGCCGCATCGAATTCCACGTCGTCGTCGACGATGAGTAGCCCCCGCTGCTCGCTCCTCTCTCTCCACTCCACCCTCCAATAGGAGATCATCCCCATGGGCTTTTTGCTCGCGAAAATCATCATCCTTCTTCTGCTCGCTACTATCCTGGGTGCTGCGTTGATGTACTGGTGGCTGCGTCGACAGTTTGAGGACGTCAGCTACGAGTTCTCTCAGGTCACCACCGAACGTGATGCCGCGCTCGGTGAACGGGACGCGCTCCGCGCTCGACTCGACGGCCTTGGCGACCTTGACCTCGATGGTCTTCGTGCGGCGATGAACGCCCGCTTCGATGGACTCGAAGGTGAAGTGAAGCCTCTTCGGCCTCAGATTGCAGGGCTGAACACCGATACCGATCTCTCGCCGCTTGAGCAGAAGCTTGATGCGCTAGATGTCGCCGTGCGCCGCATCCGCATCCCAGAGCAAAAGGCTCCGGACCTGATGCCGATCATCTCGAAGGTGAGCGCTTGTGAAGACGCGGTGAAGCGCATTCGGATGCCGAGCATGCCCCCTGCCGTGAAGCTCGACCCGGTTCTCGAGAAGCTTGATGCGGCGATGGCAAAGATCGACGCGATCGAGATCCCCGCCGCTCAAGAGATCCCCGCGTTCCCCGAGACCGACCTTTCTCCGGTTTTGTCCGCGGTCAGTGGCCTTCATATTCCAGAGCCTCAAGAGACCGACCTCTCTCCCGTGTTGAGCGAGCTTGCCTCGCTGCGCGCCGCTGTGGACGCCATCGACATTCCGCAGACCCCAGACTTCCCCGAGACCGACCTTTCCCCGGTGCTCTCGGCCGTCAACGGACTCCGTATTCCGGGCGAGACGGATCTCTCCGGGGTTCTCTCCAAGCTCGCCCAGCTTCAGTCAGCGGTTGACGCCATCGAACTTCCGGCGCCGGTTTCCACCGACCTTTCGCCGGTGCTCTCGGCCGTCAGTGGACTCAATATTCCTGGTGAAACCGACCTTTCCGGCGTTCTCTCCAAACTCGCTCAGCTTCAGTCTGCGGTCGATGCGATTGAGCTTCCGGACACGGACCTCTCCGGAGTTCACAATAAGCTCGGCGCCCTTCAAGCTGCGGTCGACGGGATCGAAATCCCATCGACAGACCTTTCCGGCGTTCATTCCAAGCTCGGCTCGTTGCAGTCGGCCGTTGACGCGATTCAGATCCCTGACGCCGTCGACCTGGACGAACTCACCGCCAAGGTCGGTGCGGTTCATCGCGCCGTCGAAGCCATTGAAATCCCCGAACAGAGCGAGGTCGATTTCGCGCCTCTTCTCTCCCGCTCGGCGGCGATTCAAACCGCCATCGCAGCGCTACCATCGCCAGAGTCGACCGACCTTGGGCCCGTTCACGAGGAGCTCGCAGGCCTGCGTGCACTTGTTGAAGGAATCGAGATTCCGGACGCGGTCGACCTCAGCGCGCTCTTCGCCCGACTCTCCGAGCTGGAAGGGCTCGTGCGCGATTCCGCGCCGAGCGATGTGGATCTTACACCGGTGCTGAAGAGCGTCGAAGATGTTCAGATTCTCGTTGAGGCCATTGAAATCCCCCAGCCGAAGCCGGTCGACCTCTCGGTCGTACTCGCTCGCTTGCAGGCCGTCGAAGGCGCGATTCGTGGACAGCAGCGGGTTGACCTGGAGCCGATGGCGATGCGGCTTCACCAGATCAGCACGAAGCTCAACGCGCTTCCGAAGCCGAAGGACGTTGACCTCTCGGGGGTTCTCGGACGGCTCCGCGCGGTCGAGGAAGCCATCGAAGGGCTTGAGTTCCCGGAGATCCCGCCGGCGACGAACGTGGACCTTTCGGGCGTGCTCAGTCGTATCTCTGCGCTGCAGGAGAAGGTTGATGGCATCGTCATTCCAAAGCCGGAACGTGTCGACGTCACTCCGGTGGTCGAGCACGTGACTCGCGTGGAGCGGGCCGTGCAGGCGATTGGTCTGCCGCCATTCTCCAACCTTGGACCGCTCGATGCGAAGCTCGTCGAGATCCTTGCCCGTCTCGACGCGCTCGAGGAAGGCATGCAGCCGAAGGACCCGATGGAGGGGCAGCGCCGAGAAGGAAGCCGCAATCTCCTCCGTTCGGCCGCCTTTGGACGTCCGGATGACCTCAAGCGCATCAGCGGCGTTGGACCGAAGCTTGAGAAGATGCTCCACGGCATCGGGGTCTACTACTTCTGGCAGGTCGCCGATTGGGACGCGGCGGACGTACAGATGGTGGATGACCTTCTCGAAGTCTTTAAGGGACGCATCACGCGAGACCAATGGGTCGCGCAGGCCGCGCGCTTCTGGCCCGAGCCCGATACCGCGAATCGCCCGTAGCTTTCGCTTCCGGCAAAACGAAAAACGCCGCGTCATCGACGCGGCGTTTTTTGTGGGTGGTTGTGTTCTACGATTCGAGCGCGTCCGCGATGTCGCGGGCGTCGAGGCCGAGTAGGTACAGAACCCGGTCGAGCCCGCCGGCGCTCACACTGGTATCGGCCGCCTCTTTGAGTTTCGGCTTTGCGCAGAAAGCAATCCCGAGGCTGGCGTTCTCCAGCATCGTGAGGTCGTTGGCCCCGTCACCGATCGCCACAGTCTGGTCGAGCGAGATACCTTCGCTTTGCGCGATGGTCTGAAGCAGGTCTGCTTTTCGCTGAGGCGTGACGACTGGATCGATCACCTTGCCCGTTAGCACGCCATCTTTGATTTCAAGGCGGTTGGCGTAGGCGTAGTCGAGGCCAAGTCGTTCCTTTAAGGTTTCGGCTGCGAACATAAAACCGCCGCTGATGACGCCGGTTTTTAGTCCAAGTTTTTTCAGCACCCGCAAAAGTTCGGGGACGCCGTCCGTGACAGGGAGCTCTTTCGCGAGCTTCAACACCGATTCATAACGAAGCCCCTTGAGGAGGCCCACTCGCTCTCGAAGGCTCCCCTCGAAGTCGATTTCGCCCGACATCGCGCGATGCGTGATCGCGCTGACTTTGTCGACAACGCCGTGCATGCGCGCGAGTTCATCGATGACCTCGATTTGAATGAGCGTTGAGTCCATATCGAAGAGGACCAGCCGCTTGCTGCGGCGCGTGAGGCGCTCCGGCTGGACCGCAACGTCGACGTCGATGGACTTGAGCGCAGACGCGAGTTCTTTTCGAAGTGGCTTCGCGACCTCGTCGTTCGGGAGCGTGCAGATGACTTCGAGCGAGAGGAGCTCCCCGCGCGAGAGCCGGCGAATGCTCTCGATATTGGCGTTCTTCTTCGCCAGCACATCGGCGATCGTGCTCAGTCCCTTCGCGCCAAGTTGGTCGCCGATCGCCGTGACGGCGTATTTCGCGCTACTCACGCGGATATCTGTTTGCGAAACCCGTGCGTTGAGGCGCTTGGACGTGAACCCAAGGTTCATTCGATCCGCAACTGCCGCAAGCTCGCCCAAAACACTTTTGCCGTGTTGGTCTGAGCCCGCGGTGTCGACGAGCAGGCAGAGCGTCAATTGCTGCTGCAAGACGACCTGCTCGATATCGAGAAGAGCGGCGCCACAATCCGCGACGACCGCGCTAAGCGCAGCGGTAATCCCCGGGTGGTCGGAGCCAGTAACAGTTACAAGAAGATGGGATGATTCACTCACGGAGAGAACGGTGGTGGCCGCGGCCCCGGACCGCAAGCGTTCACTCGCTCTTTTTCGGTGATGGGCGCTACAGGCCGAAAAAGAAGTCGTAGATATCGGTGATCTTTGGGGTTTCGCGATCTTAAGAAACGATGACATCAACGCAAGAAGGCGGACGCGCGAGACGGATTCACTTTTCTGCCCACTTTGGAACGCGCAGAGTGGACGGATGAATCGCATCCGTTTGTTGTCGCTTTTGGTATGTCTCGCGCTTGGGGTGAGCGCCTGCGGAGGCGATGATGACGCGCCGCTCGACGGGGGCGTCGCGGATTCCGCTTCGGATACTAGCGCACAGGATTCCAGCACTGCGGATAGCGGCAGCCGAGATGGCGGCACCCAAGACAGCGGGAGCGAGGATAGCGGCGCGGAAGATGGTGGCACCGAAGACGGCGGCGCCGAGTGGATGCCGCCGGAGAGCCGTGGACGGTTTGTCGTGAGTCATTACGCCGGCGACTACGAGCTCTCCCAATACGGCAACACGGACCTCGAAGCGCAGGGAGAGTTTCTGCCGGACGGTCCTACGGGCGGCCTCATCGCGCTCCCCGAGTTGAATGCCGTGGGACTTCTTCGTGAAGGTGCGGATGTGTTGAATGTCCTGAACGAGGACCTTGAGCCCATGACCGGCTCTCCCTACACCACCGCGAACTTACCGGTCGACCTTGCCCACGATAGCGTTCGAGATCGTCTTTACGTCTACTGCATCGGCACGGAAGGCAATCCTTCGGAATCCTTGCTGACCGTTTTCGACACCAGCGCGATGCCGTTTACCGAGGTGGAAGGTAGTCCCTTCGACATCGATGTCGCCGCAACCAGCATCGAAGTTGACCCGATCACCGGGAACCTTTTCGGCATCTCGCTGCGCTCGGCGTGGGCGGGGAACGTCAATGGCGATGGCTTCACGCACTTGAGCGGGAGCCCTCTGACGCTGGACGGTCAAGGCGCGAGTATGGCGATCGACCCGAGCCGTGGCCGCGTCTACCTCGCGGAGACGCGTTTCCCCGGACCGCAGCGCGTCTACGCCCGCACAACGGATTTTGAGGCGGCAGAGATGGTGGAGGTCGATACGGAAACGCTCGGCGATATGGTCGTCCACCTCGGCACCGGCAATCTCTATCTGGTCGGTTATGGGAGCGCGGAACTCTATGCACTCTCTGGCGAGCCGCTCGGGGTGCTCGACAGTTGTGGGGGCGGCTGCAGCATCCTGACGACGGAGACCGGGCTCGGCATTGATGAAGCGAGTAATCGCCTCTACATCGCGCACGTTCCGAGCGTCGAGGATCCGGCCGAGGGGCGAGGCCGAGTTTCGGTCTGGGATATCTCAACGCCCGCGACGCCTTCCGAAATCACCGATTCCGAGACGCGTATTCGCGTGGAGACCTATCCGAATCGGATTGTCGCGTTTTAGGCGGGTACAGGATCGAAGCAAGGTTCGGCGTAGCCGGGCTTTTGCTTTTTTAGGCGACCTATTCGCGGACGTAGACGACGAGGTGGTTATTGGCCGGCAACGCGATCGCGCTGTCGCGCGTGAATCCGATCGCGGCGGAGTCGACTGCGTTCAGATTTCGAACTCCCCATCGCCCATCGCGCTCACGAAGAGATTCATCGAAGCGTACGTTGCTCTCCACGCGGGGCTCGCCGTCGATGAAGAAGGGGCCGTAAAGGAAGAGGAGGGCCCCCGGTTTGAGAAGTTCTGCGGCGCCTTTCATGAGGCCGTGCATCGCCTCGATGGGAGCGATATGGATCATATTCGCGCAGTAGATCCAATCCGGTTTGATCGGTAGTTTCCCCGGCCAATCGTTGCGCGTGGCGTCGATCGAGAGAGGCGGGAGCACGTTGGATTTATGCAGGCTCCAAGCGCGGATGCTCTCGTGAGCTTCGAGATTCGGGTCCGAGGGCTGCCAAAGAACTTTGGAGAATACGTCGGAGAAATGAGCGACGTGCTGTCCGGTCCCGCTCGCAACTTCGAGGACGGTACGCGGGGAATGTTCGGCGATAAATGGCGCCAAAGCCTCGGCGATCGGAACCCGGTTCCGCTCCGCAGCTCCCCACGTGACTCTTTGGTCTTTGCTCATGGTTTCTACTTGAGGCGGAAAGTCGCGGACGCCCAGCGAATTCTTCGATTTCGAGCCGGCGAGCTTTGCGCAGCAAGCCCAGGCGAAGATCTACGCGATATCAAACTCTTTGCAGAAGAGAATGCTCGCTTCAGGGTTTTCGTAACGGCTCCGTCGATGGCGATCTGTCGGAAAGCCGTGAGCACAAGACTGCTTCTCGGAGTCGAAGCGGCAGCAATCCTCGCAGTTCCAGTGCAGCCGAAAGCGCTTTCGCTCTTCGCGGAAGGTGTCGTCTTGCGGGATTTCCATCGTTATTTGGGCGTGATCTTATCGATGCGGCGCTGGTGCCGGCCACCTTCAAATTCGGTTCCGACAAAGACCTCGAAGATCTTCTCCGCAAGCCCGGGTCCGGTGACGCGGGAACCCAGACAGAGCACGTTTGCGTTGTTGTGCTCGCGGGTCGCTTGCGCGCTGAAGAGGTCGCCGCAGAGCGCGGCTCGAATATGGGCGTGGCGGTTCGCCGAAATACTCATCCCGATACCGGTTCCGCAAACAAGGACACCGAGCGCCTCTGGGCTGCTCTTCAGGGCTTCGCAGAGTGCGTGTGCGAAGTCGGGATAGTCGCAGGAGTCTGCGTTATCGGTGCCGAAATCTCGCACCTCATGACCGGTCGCAGACGAACGCTCGATAAGAGCACGCTTCAGCTCGAGCCCGGCGTGATCGCTCGCGAAGAAGATTTTCTTCACGAGTGCCGTGCGAAGATGAGGCTGACGTTCGTACCGCCGAAGCCGAACGAGTTGCTGAGCGCATACTCAACTCGGGTTTCTCTCGCTTCGGTTCCGATGATGTCGAGGCCTTCGGTCGCGGGGTCCGGGTCTTCCAGATTGGCCGTTGGCGGAAGAACGCCACGGGAAATGGCGAGCGTGGAAAGCGCTCCTTCAAGGCCCCCAGCAGCACCGAGGAGATGACCCGTCACACTCTTCGTGGAGCTGACAGCGGCGCTCGAGCCGATGGCCGCCCGAATCGCTTCGAGCTCTTGCACGTCACCTGTGGGGGTCGACGTTCCGTGGGCGTTGATATAGCCGATCTGGTCGGCGTTGAGCTTCGCGTCTTTGAGGGCTGCACGCATTGCTCGCTGCGCTCCCTCGCCATTGGGGGCGGGCTGCGTCAGGTGGTAGGCATCGGCGGTCGCGCCGTAGCCGATGATTTCCGCCAGAATGTTCGCGCCGCGTGCGATCGCCGCTTCACGCTCTTCCAACATGAGAATCGCGGCGCCCTCCGCGATCACAAATCCGTCGCGACCGGCATCGAATGGACGGCTCGCGCGTTCGGGCTCGTCGTTGCGCTTACTTAGGGCGCGCATCTGCGCGAACCCAGCAACCGATAGAGGCGTGACGCATGCCTCTGCGCCTCCTGCGAGCGCCGCGTCCATTTCGCCGCGGCGGATCCAGTTCATGGCTTCGCCAAGCGCGTGGGCTCCGCTGCTGCATGCGCTCGTGGTCGTGAAGCTCGGGCCCTTCAGGCCAAACTTCATCGAGACCTGACCGGGGGCGAGATTCGCGATCGCCGACGGGATAAAGTACGGGCTCACCCGGCGAGGACCCTTCTTCATCAGGACTTCGTGCTGGGCTTCCACCACGTCCATCCCGCACATACCGACGCCGATCAGAGTGCCGGTACGCTCGCGCTGCTCGTCGGTTGGCTCAAAGCCAGAGGAGCGGAACGCCTGATCTGCGGCGCCCATCGCGAGGTGAATAAAGCGCGCCATCTCGCGAAGGCGGCGCTTCTCAATGTATTGCTCGGGGTCGTAGCCGACGCACTCGCCGGCGATCTGCGAGGCATACCCTTCGGGGTCCCAAGCGGTAATTCGCCCGATTCCAGAACGGCCTTGGACAACGTTATTCCACGTTGTCTCGGTATCGTTCCCGCAGGGGCTCACCGCCCCCACACCCGTGACCACAACCCGTCGCATACAGTACGAATCCGTGTTTTAGTTCGCGTTCTTCTGGATGTATTCGACCGCATCCTTGACGGTTCGAATCATCTCGGTGTCCTCGTCGGGGATGTCGATATCGAACTCATTCTCGAAGGCAAGCACGAGCTCGACGAGCGCGAGCGAGTCGGCACCGAGGTCGGCAAACGACGCTTCTTCCGTGACGTCACCGAGTTCAACGGTGAGCTGCGTGGAGATGATTTCTTTGACCTTATCGGCGATTTCCATGGTTCCTCCGGGGCGGCCAGGCCGCGTTTTTGCGGCCCTTCGAGGGCCGGACAATCTAGATAGTGCGCCGGTGCGCGCACGTTGCATAGGCGCAGCTGCGCCAGGGGTCAAACGTACATGCCTCCGTTAACACGTAGGGTCTGACCCGTGATGTAGCCGGCTTCGGTGCTGGCGAGGAAGAGCACCGCTGCAGCGACCTCTTCGGGGGTTCCGACTCGGGCGAGCGGAGTTTGTTCGATGATCGCGTTCGTCGCCGCTTCGGGAAGGTCTGCGGTCATGTCGGTGCTGATATAGCCCGGCGCGACGCAGTTCACCGTGATGCCGCGCGAGGCGTACTCGCGGGCGAGCGATTTTGTGACGCCCATGATCGCCGCTTTCGATGCGGAATAGATGGACTGTCCGGGATTTCCGGCTTCGCCCACCACACTGCCGAGGTTGATCACGCGTCCATATTTCGCGCGCATCATCGTTCGCAGAGCAGCCTTCGTGCAGAAGATGGCGCCACCGACGTTCGTGGAGAAAGTGCGATCGAGATCGTCGGGCTTCACCCGAAGAAGAAGCTGGTCGATGGCGATCCCGGCGTTGTTCACGAGAATGTCGAGTCTCCCGTGACGCTTGGCGATTTCCTTCACGGCGCTTTCTGCTGCATCCGGATCGGAGACATCGAACTGCACGGCTTCGGCGCGCCCACCGGCGGCTTCGATGGCCGCAACCGTTTCCTGTGCAGCATCGGCTCCCGACCGGTAGTTCACCACCACGAACGCGCCGCGGGATGCGAGCGCCAAAGAACATGCTCGGCCGATGCCGCGTCCGCCGCCCGTAACCAACGCTACGCGCTCTGCGAGATCAAAAAGTTCGCTCATGATTTCAGGTCTTTCTTCAGGTTCAGCAGCGCCGAGAGTGGCGATTCACGTTTGATTTCGGTGGGCTCCGGTAAGTCGAGCGAACAATCGCCCTCACACCGCGGTTGGGAAGGCGCTTCGAGCAGGATGGTCTCTCGAACGAGAGCGTCCAGTGAGACTTCTTCACCTTCGTAGTAGTCACGCTCGAGATCCTCAGGTGTGAGCTCAAGCTCGGGCGGCAGATCCGCTTGAGAGGCTGCAGGACAAATATAGGCGGAGAGCTTCGATGCGACCTCAAACTCGACGCGCGAGTTGCATCGACCGCAGATCGCGGAGAGGGGCGCCTTGAAGCGACCGGTGACGACCACGTCCTGTTCGACGAGACGAATGTCCACGGAAACTGTCCCGATATTCGTCGCAGCAGAGTACTCGGTGTCCAACACAGCTTCCTCGACCCAGTCGGGTTTCAGCTCAAAGCTGTAGGACTTTTTGCCTTGTTCGGCTTCAACGTCCGCGATTCGAAAAGTCAGGGTCGACATGAGAAGCGCCGACTATAAGAGCGCTTTAGGCGGACGCAAGCCAGCGCGTCTTCCGCATCTGGCATCTACACTGACCGAGCGTTCTCTCTCCCGGAGATTCTTTTTTCTCACTCGTTGGGGAATTTTTCAGGAGTCGCTTCGTATCCCCATTCGTGGCCAACGAGGCCGAAAAGAATACGGAGAGAAATAGAATGCAGCCAGGACAGATGAATAAGCACGCAGTGTGGCTCTTTATGCTCGGGGGAGTGGTGCTCGCGGGCGCCCTCAGTGCGATGGGCGTTGGCAAAATTGGATTTGCGATTTTTGCGGCTGCCGCCTTTGGCTCAACCTTCATGACGCAGGCCGGCAAGGGCCTCGCGTTCGGTTCGTGGTTTGTTGGCGCGATCTTGCTCGCAATCGCCACCGTTATTGGAGGCGCGATGGCCGGCGCGGACGCCGCCACCACATCTCAGGTGGTCCAAGAAGGCGGCAATATTCAAATCGCAGAAGGCGCGGGCGCGACGGTTGGCGCGGCCATCGGTGTCTTCGCGTCGATCTTTGTCTTCATCGGGGCGCTCGTTTCGAGCACCGTCGGGCTCTTTGCGGGTTCGGCCGCGAAGAACAAGATGGGTCCTGCCGCAGCCTGAACCTCGGCGATTGCAGCAAAAGGGCGTCCCGCGGGGCGCCTTTTGTCGTTTTGCAACGACGGCGGATTTGGGCCTTTTGACCTTGGCCTTCGTAGAGGTGCTCCGTGATGAGAAGTAGGCCGTCGAATCACCGCGTCCTCAGTGGTTGTAGATGTCCATCATCGCGTGCTCCCTTGGGTTACACTCGCTCTTGTCAGCTCTCAAATGCGTGACAGGCTCTTCTGATGGGCTCCTCCATCGCACCCCGCTGGATCGCGTCGACCGCACTCGGCGAGATGCTCGCACTCGGGACGACCACGTTGCTCGGCGTGTTGGTCGCCTCCGCGATTTCGGAGGGGAGTGCTTTTCTCGCGCTCGGGATGGTGTTTGCTGGAGCGGTCGAAGGGGCGATTGTGGGCGCATGCCAAGCGCTCATTCTTGGCCTCGAAGAGAAGGGGCGCTGGATTCGGCGGACGGCTGGCGCGTTCACGGCGGCATGGGCCGTTGGAGCCGCCGTGAGTTTTCTGGAACCCGGGGCCCCCGCGAAATGGCAAATCTTGGTTGCCTCGTTGCTCTTTGGGGTCTTGCTCGGTGTCTTCATCGGCTTTGCCCAAGGGATGCTTTTGCACGCGAGCTCTCGCGCTCGTCGTCAGACGTTCGTGATCACTTCGGCGGCTGCCTGGGGGGCGGCTTTCGCTGCCGCGGCACTACTCTCAGAGTTGGTCCCTTGGGGGGCGTTTACCGCACTGGTCTGGGTGATCGAGTGCTTCAAGGCTGCAAGCGTCGGCGTGATCGCGGCCTCCCTGAGCCTTGGCGCGCTCCCCCGCCGGCTCCGCTCCGCTCCCGAGATTCCGGATTGACCAAGCGGTCCTTCGACGAGCCGTGGAAGGTTCTTCACAAGCCACGTGTGCGAATATCGGAAGGCCCGAGACCGTTAGAAACAGACGCCGAGTCCGCCTAGCGCGAACTGGTGACAGAGCTCGCCGTCCGGGCAGTCGTCGTTTTCTTCGACACCGACGACGCCACGGCAGACCGTATAACAGAGGTTGCCTTCGCGGAAATCCTCACGGTCGAGGCAGATGCGTCCCGGGCCGCAGAGCTGACCGTGGGCGATGCCTGCGAGCGCACAGTCTCCTTGGGGCGGCAAGTTCTCAATGTCCGGAAGGCAGAGGTCATCGTCGGCGCTGATGATCTCATTCGGCTGACACGTTAGCGTCTCGTCCCGACATTCCTGCCCGGCATCGAAATCGCAGCCAGGCACGCAGATGCCGAGTGCGAGTGGTTCCCCGCCGTCGTCAGGACGCAGGTTGCCGCATCGGTCCGGGGTTACGCATGGATTGCGAGGTGTTCCCACGCTCGCTCCGCTATCGCATGCGAGCTCGCACTTTCCTCCGATACACAGATGCCCCTCGAAACAGTCCGAGGATTCTTCGCAGGACTCGCCCTGCCGGCTCACGCCGATGTCGATACAGGCGCCCCCACGCGTGCTCTCGTCTGGCTCACACCAGCGTCCCTCGAAGCATCCCTCGCGGGTGAAGGGCTGACAGAAATCCTCGATCGCGTCCGGGGCGGTGTCCTCTGCCGCATCCGCGGCTGCGTCGAGCTCTCCGCTGTCGATGCCGACGTCGACGAATCCGCTATCGTCATTTGCGTCCGGTAGGTCCGCGGCGTCTTCCGTTGGCGCGTCCGGCCGTGCGTCTTCAAAACCGGCGGCATCGCGAAGACCGGAATCGGGGAAGGCATCATCGTCGCCACAGGCGATCAGCGTGGCGCAAAGTAGAAGCGATGGGAAGAAGCGAGAAGAAGCGAAGGACATAGGACCGACGATATCATCTCTGTCTCGAGTGAGGCTTGCTCTGTCTCGAGTGAGGTTTACAACGCGGCGAGATGACGCTCAGCGATGCGACTCGGTCCTCTATCGAGTGCTCGTTGCCAAGCCGCGCGAGCGGCGTTGCTATCGCCGGCGCGCTCGTGGAGAAGCCCGAGATTCATCAACGGGTTCGGGTCCATCGGGTCGAGGCTCGCCGCCCTCTCGAGGGCAGCGGTCGCGTCCGCAACTTCGCCGAGGACCGAGAGCGCCGCGCCGAGACCGTTGTATGCAGGAGCGAGGTCGTCATCGCGTTCGACCGCTTCCTCGAATGCAAGGCGCGCCCCGGCGGCTTCGTGCTGCCGGAGAAGCGCGTTTCCGAGCTTCACCCAGGTCGCTGCTCGCTCGCTCACGCCGCGGCGAAGCACCTCCCGATACTGCTCCACGGCGGAGTCGAGATCACCTTGGGCCGCGGCGACATCCGCGAGCGCAACGCACGCGACATCATCATGAGGCTCAAGCTCACGCGCTCGGAGAAGCGCGGTTTCCGATTCTTCGAGGAGTCCAAGGTCGAGGGCGACAAGGCCCACTCCGAGCCACGGGTCGGCCTCTGCCGGAGCAAGTTCAGTCGCGGTTTGGTACGAGGAATAGGCTTCTTCAAGTTCGCCCCGCTCGCGCATCATGCGGCCACGATTCACATGCGCGGAGAACGCCTCGGCGTCGAGCTCCAGAGCGCGTGAGTAGGCCCGAAGCGCTTCCGCCTCTTCTCCACCGAGTTCGAGCGCGAGCCCGCGGCGGTTGTGGAGAGCCGCCATCTCAGGATGTTCCTCAAGGAGCAGATTGAGCGAGGCAAGCGCTGCGCGAGATTCCTCGGCGTCGAGCGAAATATCTGCGCGAAGTAGAAGGGCGCGTGGGGAATTCGGATCGATCGAGAGCGCGGCATTTACGTGATCGGAGGCGGCGTTCACATGGTTGCCGGCACGTGACATGCTCGCTGCGATGAGGCGCGTACGAAGTGTCCAACCTTCGCTTTGGCGAACGGTACGAAGCGCACCCTCTGCGAAGACAAGTTCGCCCTTCTTGAGGTGTGAGATGGCACGTGCGCTGGCCTCGAGATTTCGAGATTCCTCCGTCCGTTGATCCTCTGAGAGTCGCTCGAGAATTCCGAGCGCTTCGTCTGCCTCGAGATCGAGGATATCCGGCGCTTCTGTGAAACCGACGTCCATGATTTCGCTCGCCTGGGCAAGCAGGGCTTCGCTTTCTTGCGCGCTGTCCATCACGGAGAAGGCGTAGAGGCCAACCGAGGCGATCGCGGTGATCGAGAGGATGATCGAGAGCTTCTTCTTCACGGGGCACTTCCCTCCATAGGACGTCCCTCGCGAGTACCTGAGGCTTCGGTACGCCGTCAAAAAAACGACAAAGCCCCACCTTTGGAAAGTGGGGCTTTGTCCTGCTCAGCGCCAAGAATGCGTCGAGCGTCTCCGCTTGAGAGGGCTCAACCTTCGAAGAGCGCGTCGATCTGAGCGCCGTACTGCTTTAGCACCTCGCGACGCTTTAGTTTCAGCGTAGGCGTGAGCATGCCGTTATCCGGCGAAAAATCAGTCGTTCCCAGCGCGAAGTTCTTGGCTCGTTCGTAGCCCTTGAAATCTTCGGACCAGCGGTCGAGCTCCCGTTGGAAGAGTGCCCGGACTTGCGGCTCTTGAACCAACTGCTCCGGCGCGGTGGGCAAGCCTTGTTGCTTGGCCCAGTCGCCGAGGGCTTCAAAATCTGGGATGATCAGCGCGATATTGTTCGGCTTGTTCATTCCGTAGATCATGCAGTTTGAGATATACGCGGAGAGTTTTAGTTTCTCTTCGAGAGGTGTCGGGACGACGTATTTACCGTTCTGAAGCTTGTACTGCTCCTTGATGCGACCGGTGATGTAGAGGAAGCCGTCCTCGTCGAGGCGGCCCATATCGCCGGAGCGGAACCCGCGCTCTCCATCTTTTTCCAGCAAGACCTCTTGGTTGGCTTTTTCGAGCCCATAATAGCCCTGCATGATGTTGTGACCGTAAATCACAATCTCGCCGTCAATGGCGTCTCCGGTCACAGCCGTATCGATCTCGACCTTCACGCCTGGAATGGGCCTTCCGACGGATCCGATCTTTCGCCCACTCGGGCTATTGGCCGTCGCGATCGGCGAGGTCTCGGTCAGCCCATACCCCTCGTAGACAGTGATACCGAGGTTGTCGACAAACTGCGCGACCTCTTTGCTGAGCGCGGCGCCGCCGGAGAACGCGTACTTCAGGCGTCCCCCAAAGCGCTCACGGACCTTCGCGAAGACAACCTTGTCGAAGAGGCCGTGTTTAAAATCGACCCAGCCGCTACGCCGCTTTCGGTCGGAGAGCTTTTTGCGCGTTTCGGCGTTCGCCACCGCCGATTCGAAGAGCTTCAGCTTCACCCCGCCGGCGTCGGTCATCTTTTTGTTGAGACCGTCGTAGATGCGGTTGAAGATCCGCGGCACCGAGAAGAGCAGGGTGGGGCGAACCTCGCCGAGGTTCGCGACGATCTTGTCGACCGCCTCAGCGATCCCCATCGAGGCCCCCATCGAGAACATCGTGTGAAGTTCCACCGTCTGGCCAAAGCTATGTGCCCACGGCAAAAAAGAGAGCGAACGATCTTCCTGACCAATCGGAAAGAACTCGTGAATCGCTGAAACGTTCGACGCGAGGTTCGTGTGGCTGAGGAGAACCCCCTTCGGGTCGCCCGTCGTGCCCGAAGTGTAGATGAAGCCCGCGATATCCTCGCCGCTCACATCTTCAAAATCCGCGGTCTCCCCGCCGATCATCTCCGCGAACGTTTTCTCGTAGGGGTGTTTCGCCTCGCCGTGAATCAACACCACGGTCTCCAGTTTCGATGGCGCGGAGAGCTTCGGGTGTGTGGTTTTTCCGGACTCCATCTGGTCGAAGAAACCATGGACCTTATCCGCAATATCGCGGTTCGCGACAAAGAGGATCTTCGCGCCACAATCCTCGAGGATGAACTTCCACTCCTTGGCGGGCTGGCTTTCGTACATCGGGACAAACGCGCCCCCGAGGCCATAACAGCCGTAGGCTGCGATCGCCCACTCCGGGCGGTTGTTTGAAATCATCGCGACTCGGTCGCCCTTCACGAGCCCGGCGGCTTGAAGACCGCCGCGCATCTTGTCGACCTTCGCCGCAAATTCCGAGTAGGTCATCCAGCGCCAGGCGCCGCTCTTCTTCTCACCGAAGAGCGTATTCTGCGCGAAGGTCTTGGTTGCGTGTTGGTACACCTCGACCAGCGTCTTGAACTTGGGCTTGAACTCCATTCACATCACCTGCGCGCGCTTTTGTTAGCGTCGTTGTAGCTTGGAAAGAAATGCCGCGAATTGCGGCGAAAATCGTGGAAGGGGGAAAGCGTTTCCAGGGAGGCTTTATACCAGAGCGCAAAGGAACTTGTCGCGTTCTCTGGTGAGATTCTTGACGATCCGCATCGTGCGTTTCCGCGTTGCCTGAGCCGCGCGGCGCGCTATTCCTCGCGCTCATTGGAAAGCGGGTGTGCCGGTGAGTTCAGAAGAGTCGAAGACCTGGTCCATTCAGGACAGCGCACAGACATACATCATCGACGGCTGGGGCAGACCCTACTTCTCGATCAACGAGAAGGGGCATGTCGAGGTTCATCCCGACCCGACCAACCCACGTGCGATCGACCTCTTTTCGCTTGTCGAGGAACTGAAGGAACGCGACCTCGAGCTGCCGCTACTCGTGCGCTTCCCCAATATTCTGCAGCACCGGATTCAGCTTCTGAATGAAGCGTTCGGGAAGGCGATTGCAGAGTATGGCTACGGCGGCGCCTATCGCGGCGTTTTCCCGATCAAAGTCAACCAGCAGCGTCACCTGGTCGAGGAGATCGTCAGTGCGGGGAAGCCGTGGCGCTACGGGCTCGAAGCGGGCAGCAAGCCGGAGCTTCTGATCGCGCTCGCGGCGATGGATGAGCAAGAGGGCTTCATCATCTGCAACGGGTATAAGGACCGCGAGTTTATCGAGACGGCGCTGATCGCCCAGAAGTTCGACAATACCGTGGTCATCGTTCTCGAGCGCTACGATGAGTTAGAGCTTGTCTTAAGAGCCGCGAAGAAGCTCGATATTCGGCCGACCCTGGGCGTCCGGGCGAAACTCGCGAGCAAGGGCATGGGCCGATGGGCAGAGTCTGCGGGCGATGGCGCGAAGTTCGGCCTCACGAGCGATGAGCTGGTTCGCGTCGTGGAGCGTCTTGGCCAGGCTGGCATGAAGGACTGTCTGCAGCTTCTCCATTTTCACATCGGCAGTCAGGTCTCGTCGATCATTCCCTGGAAGAATGCGATGCGCGAAGCCTCGCACCTCTACGTCGAGCTTCGCCGAATGGGCTGCGCGATGGGCTACCTCGATGTCGGGGGCGGTCTCGCGGTGGACTATGACGGGAGCAAGAGCGATTTCCGCGGCTCGATGAACTATGGCGTTCAGGAATACGCGTATGATGTGGTCTCCGGCATCCAGGACGCGTGCGAGAAGGCAGAGATTACTCCGCCGACGATCGTCTCGGAAAGTGGTCGTGCGGTAGCGGCGTATCAGAGCGTTTTGATCTTCGATGCGGTCGCAGAGCCCATCAAAGACCGGCCCGAACCGCAGGTCCCAACGGACGACGCGCATCCCTTGCTGCGCGAGCTTTACGAAACGTACGATAATATCCGCCCAAAGAACGTGCAGGAGGCGTGGCACGATGCGAGCCAGTACCTCGAAGAAGCGCGCTCCCGTTTTAAGTTTGGTTACCTCGGCCTTCGTGAACTGGCGCAGGTCGAACGTCTCTTTTGGGCCTGCTGTGAGCGCATTCAGCTCAAGATGAAGGACCGGAAGAAGCGCGCGCCGGAGGAGCTCGATGTGATCGAGGAGCGGCTTGCGGCGATCTACTATTGCAACTTCTCGCTCTTTCAGAGCGCGCCGGATATCTGGGCGATGGAGCAGCTCTTTCCGATTATGCCGATCCATCGGCTTCGGGAAGAGCCGACGGTCAAAGCGCGACTCGCTGACCTGACCTGCGATAGCGATGGCATCATCGAGCGGTTTATCGACACCGAAGATGTTGCGAGCACGCTCGACGTTCACGAAGTCACGCCGGGTGAACCGTACTATCTCGGCATGTTCCTCGGCGGGGCGTACCAGGAGATCCTTGGCGACCTTCACAATCTCTTTGGCGATACAAACGCCGTGCACGTCCGAATTGAGGATTACGGTTACTCGGTCGCCAACGTGATCCGGGGAGACGCGATCGAAGAGGTGCTCCGATACCTCCAGTACGATCCCGAAGATATGGTCGAGCGCGTCCGCAAGCAGGCGGAGACCGCGCTCGGCGCGGGACGAATGACGCTGAAGCAGCTGCGCGCGTTCATGCAGCACTATCGCGAGGCGATGCGCAGCTATACGTACCTCCGGCCGGAGAGCGAAGACATCCCGAGCGACTGAGTTTCGGTGATCGATCCGATGTGAAGTTTCGTTGCGATTGAGGGTCCGCACATCTCGCCGGTGGAGCGGACCGGCGATTCTGCTACTTCTGAAAGGTGTTTCGCCTGCGATATGCCGCGGATCTTCGAACGATCTTCTTTATAACCCTGTACTTCTCGCTACTTGTCGCGACGTGGATGGTGCTCGATGTGAGCTCCCTCGAAGCGTTTGATTGGCGCCTTGGAGTTCCGTTGCTCCTCGCGTTGGCGATGACTTCGTTTCAGGGCGCGGTATCGACGCACAATGCGGTGCATTGTCCGATCTTTAAGTACCGGATGATGAATAAGATTTGGCAGGTCGTTCTCACGCTCTCTTACGGCCATCCGGTGAGCTCCTATGTGCCGGGGCATAACCTCAGCCATCACAAGCACACCCAGTCGCGCCGCGACGTCATGCGCACCACGAAGACGCGCTTTCGCTGGCACCCGATGAACCTACTTTTCTTCACGGTGATGTGCGTGCCTTCGATCATGAAGGCGGACGCGCAGTATTCGAAGGCGATGAAGACGCGGCACCCGAAATGGTATCGCCAGTTGATGGTCGAGATTGTGGTCCTCTGGGCGATTCAGATTGGGCTCTTTGTACTCGACTGGCGCAAGGCGCTCGTCATCTGGCTTATCCCGCACCTCTATGCGCAGTGGGGGATCGTGACGATGAACCTCCTCCAGCATGACGGCTGCGATGAGAATAGCGAATACAACCACAGCCGGAACTTTGTTGGCGCGTTCGTGAACTTCTTCACGTTTAACAACGGCTACCACACCATCCATCATCAGACGCCTGGCCTTCATTGGTCGCTCGCTCCAGCTGCGCATGCGGAGCAGATCGCGCCCCACATTCACCCCGCGCTCGATCAGAAATCGCTGCTCGCTTATATGTTCAAAACGTTTGTGCTGAATCGGCGCGAGACGTACCTCGGCGAGCGTTATGTGCCGCCGCCAGCGGGTGAGGATGAGCCATGGATTCCTGACCCGCGTACGACGATCGATGATCTTGGCGCGGAGTCCCTGGATAGCGGGCACGGCGGCATGAACGCAATGGTCGCCCATCAAGTGAAGAGTTCCGCGGCGAGCGTCGCAGCGCCGCCAGAATGAGTTAAGCTCGAGGCGCCGTGAACCGGATGCATCGAATTTTCGCACTAACTCTCTTCATTGGAGCGTGCCAGGTTTCTCACCCGCCCCTTCAGGGCATCGAGATGGACGCCAGCGTCGATGCATCCAGGGACGTCTTCTCAGACACCGCGTTCGATGCCGAGTTCCCGGATACCTCACGACCGGATGTCTCCACTCCAGATACTTCTGTTCCCGATACCTCCGCCGCCGACACCTCCATTCCCGACGTCTCCATCCCCGACGTCTCCATGCCCGATAGCGCGCCGGAGTGCGATGAGAGTTTGTGCGTAACGGTCCCGGGGTGCGGCATGCAGACTTGTCAGGCGGGCGCGTGCGCGACATCTCCAGAGCGCGAGGGCACGCTCTGCGACCCCGGCGCCGCGGAGTGCGGCGGGAGGTGCGGAGATAGCTGCGTGGCGTTTGGTTGCCCAGGCAGTCTTCGCGCCGAAGAGCACTCCTCGGCGCCTCCGGTCGCGGAAGCCTTGGTGCGCGAAGAAGAGCGGTGTCTATCAGGCCAAGCGATGACGGGCGCCAACTTACGGTA
>JAHDCI010000033.1:31433-37853 GCA_020629955.1 Myxococcota bacterium
GTGGCGACCGGAACGTACGCCACTCGCTTTCTTGATGGTCTTCGCTGCACCGCACTGATCCCCGGGCGCTGAGCTCTCGTGGTCGAGACAATGGAGCCCGCGTCTCTTCGAGAGCGCGTGTATCAGCGCGTCTTGTGCGTGGGGCTTCTCGCACATCTTTTGCTGCCCGATGCGCTGCAGTTTGAATGGCTAATTCCGAACATCCTCGTTCTCAGTGGCGGGCTCTTGTTGGTGATACGCCGCGCACCGCGGATCGCGTACTCGCTGATCGCGCTCGGGCTCGCGGGCCCGCTTCTTTTTCTGAACGACGCGCTTTCGCAGTCCGTCTATCTTTTGATTTGTGCGCTCCTCGGCCTCTGGCGCCATTTGCCGTCGGACTCCGACTCGGGCTTCGACTCGGACTCCGACTCTGACTCAGAAGAGGAGCAGCTCCGCGAAGCCAGCTGGGCAGGAGGCGTTCGTATCGCGACCCTTCTCGTCTACTCCATCGCAGGGTTTCATAAGCTCAATGCCGGCTTTTTCGATTCCTCGGTGAGCTGCGCCGCCGAGGGCATGGAGCTCCTCGCTCAGAACTGGTCTCTCCCGCTTGCCCCCGCCTGGGCGCGTCCTTTTTGGGCCTATCTATTTCTCGCGACAGAAGTCGCGTTGGTCGTCTGTTTTCGGCTCCGGCCTGCGATCGGTCTGGCGCTCGCGTTGATCATGCATATCCCGTTGACGGTGATTTTCGCACCCGCTTTCGCATGGGTGATGGCATCCGGCTGGGTGGTATTCTTTCGAGACGAAGACCTCCGCGAGATGATCGCGATGGTGCGCCGGCGGTGGCGATTGGTCGCTTTGGGGGGGATTGGCGCCGGACTTAGCGCGGCGCTCTACTTTCAAGACCACTGGGTGGTTTATCCCGCGTGGCAGCTCGCGGAGGTTGCGCTCTGGCTCGCTCTCCCATTTGCGTTGATGCTCCCCTTTCAGGTTTCGATCGGAGCCGGGGCGAATCATGAGCCGCGATCGACCGCCCCCGCGCGGGCGGTTTTCGTCGTCATGGTGCTGAACGCCGCGACGCCTTACCTCGGCTTTCAGTTCCACCACACGGCCGCCATGCTGAGCAATCTGCGCGTCGACCCCGGGTGCTGGAATCATCTTTTGCTTCCAGAGGCCCTGCGGGTTCACAATCCATACCTTGAGCTCGAACTGCTCGAGCCGATCGAGCTCGGCGCGGAGATGGACATCCGCCCCGAAGAGGCGCTGCTGCATCAAGGGCAGCTCGAGGACCTTCTCGCCGCGCCGTGTGAGGCGGGAGCTGTTCCAGGAAGACTTCGATCAAGCGGTGCGGTCATCTACGAAGGAGACCTTTGCGAAGTCACCGCGTTGCCCTTCGGGCCTCGAGGATTTTTTCAGACGAATCTTCACCGCGTCTGCCCCCAGCGTTGTCTGCATTAGAGGCGGCGCGCTCGTTCGGGTTCCGGACCGGAAGCGTTGCCGGTCGCGACGTTGATCCGATGCAAATTGTTTTCGCGTCTGTGCATTGAGGTGAATAATGCTCGCTTCTCGATTTGCTCTTAAGTTTTCAATAGCTCTCCCGAATTCGAGAGAAGAGGCTGCGAATTTTGAGCTCGCTTAAAACCTCTTTGCTGTGTCGCGCGCGCGTGCGCTGCTTGATTTCGAGTGCTAAGCGCCCCGTCGGATGGCTTGGAGGCGACGCGCGCGTTGCGATCGCGTGGCCGCAATTCGGAAGATGAGGACTGACGTGAAGAGACTTTTGATTTGTTTGGCAGCGGCCACAGCGCTTGCTGGATGCGGAGACGACGACCGCATGCTGCTCGATGCTTCGGTGGATAGCGCGGTGGACGCCACGGCAGATACCGGCGCCGACACGGACGTCCCCGATTCCGACCTTCCGGACAGCGACACGCCCGATGTTGGCGGTGACGCGGATTTGGATGCATCCGAGCCGCCCGATTCCGGTCCAATTGATCAATGCGAAGACGGACGACAAAACGGCGATGAGACCGATGTCGACTGTGGCGGTTCCGAGTGCAGCAAGTGCGAAGAAGGCCAGAGCTGCGGCGGCGGCGACGACTGCGCCGACGGTATCTGCATCGGCAATGAATGTCAGCCGGCGCGCTGTTCCGATGGTGTCTTTAATGGAACCGAGTCCGACGTCGACTGTGGCGGTGATTGTCCAGCAGGTTGTGAGCTCGGCCGGATGTGCGGCGAGATGGACGATTGCGCGTCGCCTGGCGTCTGCAGTGAAGGCGTGTGCTCGGATATGCACTGCTTTAACGGCATCACGGACGAAGACGAGACCGACGAAGATTGTGGCGGCGCCGAGTGTGTTGCGTGCGATGCGGGGCAGCGCTGCGAAGAGATGCGCGACTGCGCCTCCGGCGAGTGCGATGGCGGTTTTTGCCTGACCCCGGCCTGCACGAACGAAGAAGTCGACGAAGGGGAGTCGGATGTCGATTGCGGTGGTGACACCTGCCCAGGATGTGCGGACGGTCTATCCTGCGGGGAAGCCACGGACTGCATCAACGGTCGCTGCGAGGACGGCACCTGCACTTCTTGCGTCGATGGAATCGTGAACGGCGATGAGAGCGACGTAGACTGCGGTGGTAGCTGTGGTGGCTGTGGCGGCGGTGACGCTTGCGAAGACAATAGCGATTGTCTCTCGGACGAATGTCTTCCGGACGGCACCTGCACAGGCCCGACCGTTTATTACGAAGAGGACTTCAACGCGACCGATGGCGGCTGGACCTCGGGCGGTGAGAACGACCCGTGGGAGCACGGTGTCCCTGCGGATGACCACACTTCTGAGGCTCACTCGGCTCCCAACGCTTGGGCGACCGACCTCGCGGGCAGCCCAGGAGATAACGTTGACGCTTGGGTGATGTCCCCAACGATCAACCTTAGCGCCGCGGATTCGGACCCCGTCTTCGAGTTCTGGACGTCATACAACACCGAGAGCTGTTGTGACGGCGCATGGGTCGAAGTCTCGACGGACGATGGGGAAACCTGGACAAAACTTGGCGACGATACGACAGGACGCAACTGGTACAACAGGACTTCCGACGAATGGGCGGGACGCAGCGAAGGGTGGGTCCTCGCGTCCCATGTTCTGACCGGAACCGCTGGTGAGCGCGATGTGCGAGTTCGCGTCTTCTACAGTAGCGATTTCAGTGCCGACCTTGGCGCGTTCGTATTTGACGACATCACGATCCGCGAACCAACGGGACCGAACCTCGCTGTTACGCTTGAGCCACTTCCCGAAACTTGTGGTCAGGTTCGCGCTACGATCTCCAATGTTGGCGAAGGAAACGCGGGCACCTTCCGGCTCGTGACGACCGTCGACGGTACCGTCGCGACGGAAATGGTTACCGGGCTCGACGGTGGAGCGACGATCACACGCACGTTCAATGGCGGATTGACGAGCGCGTCGGTGGAAGCGGAGTTCGCAGACGATATTGATGACTCGGACAATGCTGCGACCCTCGTACCGGAGCCGGGCAGCGTCATTCCCCTCACCGGAGCATACTTCCAAGGCTTCGAAGACGGAGCTGGCGGATGGGCGGCCACCGGCACCAACTCGACGTGGGCGCTCGGTTCGCCGAGCGGCGAAGTTATCAACGCCGCGTTTGAGGGCAGCAACGCGTACGTGACGAACCTCTCTGGCGACTATACCAATAGCGAAAACTCCCGCCTTGTTTCGCCCTGCTTCGATGCCTCCGGTACCCCTGGCGACCTCGCGCTCAGCTTTGCGATTCGCTACGAGACCGAGAGCTGCTGCGACGAAGGTTGGGTCGAGTTCTCGGTCGACGGAGGTGCGACCTGGGAGAAGATCGAAGCCGGAGTCACCACGGAGAACTGGTACAACGATCTCGGCAACCAGTGGTGGGATGGCGAGTCTGAAGGTTGGTTTACCGCCTCGGCAGTTCTCCCGGGCACCGCTGGAACCGAAGCCTTCCGTCTTCGCTATGTTTTCTCGGCGGACGGTTCGATCACGGGTGAAGGCTTCGCGATCGACAACGTTCGTCTCACGCCGCTTCAAACCGACCTCGCGGTCGAACTCGTTCCGGGCGCCGCGTGCGGTACGGCCGTTGCTCGCGTCACAAATGTGGGCGGAAACACCGTCGCGAGCGCGCAGCTCCGAACGCGCACCGATGGTGGATCGGTCGAGTTCACAAGCGTCCCAGGACCCATCGAGTTCGGTGAAACCGTGGAAGTGAACGTCGGCATGGCCGGCGGCACTGAGGTCTCGACCGAGCTCGTCGCTGCTGGCGATGTGGTCGCGGCCAACAACACGGATTCGCTGAGCGTTGCGCGCGTGGTTATTGGCGCTGGCTACTCGGAGAACTTCGAGTCCGGTGCGGGTGGCTGGGTCTCCGCCGGCACGAACGCGAGCTGGGAGCTTGGCTCTCCAAGCGGCGGCTTCATCACGGCGCCTGGGGAAGGTTCTGCTTCGTGGGTCACGAACCTTGACGGTGAGTACAACGCAAACGAGCTCTCCTACTTGCTTTCGCCCTGCTTTGATTTCTCCGGCGTGGCGACCACACCGGAGGTTTCGTTCCAACACATCTTCCGCACCGAGGCGTGTTGTGATGAAGGTTGGTTTGAGCTCTCGACGGATGGCGGCGAGACATGGAACAAGCTCGGCACCGAAGCTTCTGGCACGAACTGGTACACGGACGCGACCAACGATTGGTGGGATGGCGCGAGTGGGGTGCCCGGTGGCTGGGTTACAGCGACGCATCCCCTGACCGGGACCGCGGGTCAGGCGTCCGTACGTCTTCGCTTCGTCATGTCGAGTGACGGTACGACGGCGAACGATGGCTTCGGCGTCGATTCGATCTCGATCACGCCTTAGTCCTAGGCCCTACGCGAAAGCGCCGCTCCTTTCCGGGGCGGCGTTTTTCGTGGATGATCCGACAGGCGGCTTTGAACCCTCATCGTCGGTTTCTTCTTTGTAGACCGATGAGTAAGCTGCTTTTCGTCACGCTTCCGGGCTTGACGCCTACGCGGCTCCCCCTTAAAGAAGACCTCGGCGGTCCTATTTCCAAGAGCGCCCAGGCAGTTCGAATCTATGCTCAAGATTTCCAGACTCACCGATTACGGAGTGTTGCTCGCCACCGAGCTAGCGTCCTACGAGGAACCTGTTTCCTCACGCTCTCTTTCGGCTGCGACAAAGCTTCCCGAGCCGACCGTCAGCAAAGTGCTCAAGGCGCTCTCGAAGGGCGGTATTGTTGAAGCGAAACGCGGCGCGCATGGCGGCTATCTGCTGACGCGCGCAGCCGGGGAAATCACGGTGGAAGAGATCGTGACCGCGCTCGATGGGCCTATCGCGATCACGGATTGCAGCGGCGATTCGGAAATCGACTGCGAGCACATCACCGACTGCAAGACCAAGGCGAACTGGCAGCGAATTAATCTCGCGATTCAGCAAGCGCTTGGCGGAATCTCGCTCGCCGATATGGGAGCTGGCTCCAACCTCGTTCACATCCATCCGAAGACGCAGAGCGCTTCGAAATAGGGCATTATGGCTACCGCGACCGCAGAGATCGACGAGCAACTCAAGAAGAAGTACGACGCTGGTTTTGTCACCGAAATCGAGCAAGAGTTCGCCCCGAAAGGATTGAACGAAGACACCATTCGGTTCATCTCGAAGAAGAACGACGAGCCGCAGTGGATGCTCGATTGGCGCCTGAAGGCGTTCGAGATTTGGCAAAGCATGGAAGAGCCTCGCTGGGCCGCGGTCGACTACCCTGAGATCGACTATCAGGACATTCACTATTGGGCCGCGCCGAAGACCCAGGATGGCCCGAAGAGCCTCGACGAAGTCGATCCGCAGCTACTCGAAACCTATGAGAAGCTCGGCATTCCGCTCCGGGAGCGCGAGATCTTGGCCGGCGTTGTTGGCGCAGGCGATGCGCGCGAGATCAACCCCGGCGAGCGTCAGGTAGCGGTCGACGCGGTCTTCGATAGCGTCTCGGTGCACACCTCGTTTCGAGACCGATTGGCCGAAGACGGCATCCTCTTCATGTCCTTTTCGGAAGCCGTGCAGGAGCATCCCGAGCTTGTTCGGAAGTATCTCGGCAAAGTCGTCCCGACGACCGACAACTTCTTCGCAGCGCTCAACGCCGCGGTCTTTAGCGACGGGAGCTTTGTCTACATCCCCAAGGGCGTTCGCTGTCCGATGGAGCTGTCGACGTACTTCCGCATCAACGCGGCGAACACGGGACAGTTCGAGCGAACCCTCGTCATCGCCGATGAAGGCAGCTACGTCAGCTACCTCGAAGGCTGCACCGCGCCGCAGCGAGATGAAAATCAGCTTCATGCCGCAGTCGTTGAACTCGTGGCGCTCGATGACGCCGAGATCAAATACTCGACCGTCCAGAATTGGTACCCCGGCGACGAGACGGGGAAGGGCGGCAT
>JAHDCI010000034.1 GCA_020629955.1 Myxococcota bacterium
TCGAGACCGCGACCCGCGCGCACCGTCTCCTCTCCCGCGCGATTCAGCGTGAGGATCGTCGCTCCCTCGGCGTCATCCAGCGTCGTCTCCAGGAGACCGACACCTCCGCGCACCGCGACGCGTGGGTCTCGGCCTTCGAGACCACCCGTAACCGCCTTGCGGGACGCCTCTACCCGCAGGCTCTCCTCGACGCCGTCATCCGCGCCGCCGAAGAATAGCCGACAGGGCTCCGGCCTAAGCAAAAAGAGAGCGTGAGCTTCGGCTCGCGCTCTTTTTTTGTGCGATCGTTCCAACATGAGCAATCGGGATGAGCGCTACCTTGAGCTGCGAACACGGCTTGAGGGGAAAGGCTTCCTCGTATCGGAGAGAAACTACGTTTGCGATCATGGTTTGACCATTTTCCCCGACGAACCGAGGCAGTGGCCGCCCATGCCCGCTACCGCCGTTGTCTCTGTCCATCTTGAAGAGCGCGGGTACACACTCCGAGTTTGTCGTCACGGCGGCCTCCATTGGATCGCGGAAGAGCTCTCAGAAAGCGATGCGGTGGAAATGATATCGACTCACATCACGACGCCGACGTTTCCGCCGAAGGGCAACTTCTCAGTGGTACCCGAATGGAAAGGGATCTCGCGAGATCATCTGGGGCGATCGGAGTTTTCGGAGGAGTAGCTTCGTGCTCGGCGTTTCTGACACCGCTCTACCACTTAAGGACAGGATGTTTCCGAAGCGACCAAGTCGATCGAATCGAGCATGCTCGCTTCACCGTCGCTCCCGCCGCTAACGCTCGCTTCGATGCGGAACGAGACTCGGCGTGCTCCACACGTAGGGCCGTTGCCCGTTGCGCGTGCTCGAACCTCTGCAGTGCCGTTGCGGTTCTGCGAGTCGACCAAGCGGCCGTCAATATAGAGGTCGATCGAGCCGCGACCGCCGGGGTGCAGATAGGTCTCCATATCGGCGCTGAGTGAGCTCATGCGGTAACCCTCGGGGATCAAGATATGTCCGGCCGCGTAACAGCTTTCGACTTGAGAAAGCACGCTTAGGAAGCCGATATGACGCACAAAGCCGCCGCAGTTGGAACGCACGTTTGAAAATCGGAGGACCTGCCCGCTCTTATCGTCGCTCTCGTCGTAGGTCGCAAAGAGCGGGTCTTCGGTTTCGATGGCTCCGCCGGAGGCGCAGCCCGACAATGCGTAGACGGTCGCGAGGGCGGGAAGAGTGAAACGAAGGGGGGAAGTGCTGAGCATGGGAGAGTCCTTTGGTTGTCCTTTGCCATTGCACCTCCCGTGCCGCGAGATCCCCGTAGGAAAGCCCCATATCGACTTCCCGAAAGGACATCGACATGGGGCCGTTCGCTCCCGAAGGAGGTTCGCGTCACTTGCTCTTGTTACTGATGGATATCGATCTGATCGAGCAAGAAGGAGTACACGCGCGCCGTCTCTTCATGTCGCCGGAAGCGGCCGGACGCGCCGCCATGACCCGCGTCCATATTCGTAATGAAGAGGAGTGGCTCCGAGCCCGTGCCGCGGTAGCGAAGGCGCGCGACCCACTTCGCCGGCTCCCAATACTGGACCTGCGAATCGTGCAATCCGGTCAGCACGAGCATCGCCGGGTAGTCCTGCGCCGCGACGTTATCGTAGGGGGAGTAGCTCATCATATAGCGGAAGTAGGTCTCGTCGTTCGGGTTGCCCCACTCGTCGTATTCGAAGGTCGTAAGCGGAATCGATTCGTCGAGCATCGTCGTGACGACATCGACAAAAGGTACGTCCGCGACGACGGCTTGAAAGAGATCCGGACGAAGGTTCACGACCGCGCCCATCAGCAACCCGCCCGCGCTTCCGCCGTAGGCAAAGAGCCGGTCCGATTGCGTATAGCCCGACTGAATGAGCGACTCGGCGCACTCAATGAAATCCGTAAACGTATTCATCTTGTTGAGCAGTTTGCCGTTTTCGTACCACGCCCGGCCCATCTCCTGGCCGCCTCGAATATGAGCGATCGCGTAGATGACGCCGCGGTCGATCAGCGAAAAGCGGCTGGAAGAAAAGCTCGGGTCGATCGAGATCCCGTAGCTGCCGTAGCCGTAGAGAAAGAGCGGGTTTGGCTGGGAGCGATCGAGGTCCGCCCGGTAGACCAGCGAGACCGGCACCTGCGTTCCATCGTGCGCCTGCGCCATCACGCGCTCGGTCACGTAGGCTTCGGGATCGAAGCCGCCGACGACCTCTTCTTGCTTTAGAAGCGTCCGCTCGCGGCTCCCCATATCGTAGTCGTAGATGCTCTCCGGGCGGCGCATGGATTCGTAGGTCATGCGGAGCGTCGTCGATTCAAAGTCCGCGTTACGGCCGAGACCGGAGACGTAGACCGGATCTTCAAACTCGATCTCATGCTCGTTTTCCGGCGAAGCGAAAGGTCGCACGCGGAGCCGGCGAATGCCTTCGCGGCGCTCGACGATGACGAGGTACTGCTCAAAGAGTTCAAAATCGTCGAGCAGCACGCTCTCCCGCGCCGGCACTTCTTCGCGCCAGTTGCTCTTGTCTTGGCTCTGCCCTGGCTCGACGGACATCAGGCGGAAATCGCGCGCTTCCCAATTGGTCCGGATGTAGAAGCGTCCGCCGGCGTGGTCGACGTCGTATTCGTGGTTTTCCTCGCGCGGCAAAATCACGACCGGTTCCGCGGTCGGGTTCCGGGCGTCGATGGCCTGGTACTCGTGGGAAAGGGTTTGGTAGCTGCCGATAAAGATATAGTCCCGCGAGCGGCTACGGCTGAGGCCCATGTAGAATTCGTCGTTCGTCTCTTCGAAGACCATCGCGTCTTCGCTCGGATCGGTGCCGATCACGTGTCGCCAGACCTGATACTCACGAAGCGTCTCGAGGTCTTTCTTGATGTAGAAGACCGTGCGGTTGTCGGCGGCGAAGACGGCGCCGCCCGAGGTGTTGGGGATCTCTTCGGGATAGAACTCACCCGTCGCGAGGTTCTTGAAGCGAAGCGTATAGAGGCGGCGGCTGACGGTATCTTCCCCGATCGCCATCTGCGTTCCGTCGTCGCTCACGCTGAGCCCGCCAAGGCGGTAGTAACTCTGGCCGTCCGCGCGTTCGTTCTGGTCGAGGATCACCTCCTCGGTCGCGCCCTCCGGAAACGTTCCCCGTTCGCCCGGGCGGCGGCATGAGATGCCGTACTCTTTGCCGGCTTCGACGCGTCCGTAATACCAAAACCCATCTTTGAAGTAGGGCACGGAGGTATCGTCCTGCGGGATGCGCGCGACGATCTCGTCGTAGAGGGACTGACGGAAGCCATCGAGGGGCGCGAGCACTTCGTTCGCGTAAGCGTTCTCTTGCTCGAGATACGCGAGAGCCTCGGGATCGGATCGGTCGTCCGAGCGCATCCAGTAGTAGGGATCGTCGCGCGTCTCTCCGTGATTGGTCAGGGGATGCGGAAGGCGCTTGGCCATCGGCGGGGTCATCTCTGAGCTTCCTTCTTCGGGCGTCGTCTCGCCCGAGCTTCGCGAGCCACATGCGAGCGCAAGAAGCGCGGTAGCGGTGGAAAGTAGGACACGCGGGAGTAGTGATTTCATCGCCGCGGAGCGTATCAGCGAAGGCGCGATCCGACACGCTCGATTCGCGCGAATCGAAAACGACTAAATCGCTTCGAGCGCGACCAGGTGCTGCTCGATCTCCTCGACGGCAGCGTCGCCGCCACGGGATTGGAGCACGATCTTCGCCGCTTTCTTCGCGGCCGGATGCGCGTCTGCGACCGCAAACCCGAGGCCGACCGTTCGAAGGACCGGGGCGTCATCGGCACCGTCGCCGACAAATGCGATGCGGCTGGGAGAGATATCGTATTTGACGCAGATCTCGTCGAGCGCGCGGAGCTTGTCATTGACGCCAAGCCATTGATTCGAGAGCCCCAAATGACGGATCCGCCTGCGCGCGTGATCGGTCTTATTTCGGCTCAGTGGCAAACACACCACGCCGATCTTCACCATGCGGAGAATCGCTTCGCCGTCGCGGACATGATAGCGCTGCACCCAACCGGCGGAGTCGGACGCATAGAACGTCGTTCCATCCGTGAGGGTCCCGTCGAGATCAAACGCGAAGAGCTGAACGCGATCCATTCAAGGAGCTTAGAGGATACGGGTGAGAGAGCGCAATGACCCAAACGGGGTGTGGTGGTTGAGCTCGAAAGTGGCCAAAATCGGAACCGGAACCCGTGTGAGATACTGGACCGCGCGGAACAGTGAGGCTAGATCTCTCTTATGACTTTCCGCTCGCTCCGTGATTTCTCTCTGCTTTCCCTGCTCCTCGCTCTTGGATGTGGCCAAGCTGTGCCCGCTCGCGTCGGACCGACCTACGTGGAGGACCAGCCCGAGTTTGCGGTTGCGGTCGAAGCGGCGTGGCCCGAAGAGATGGTCACGTCACCAGGAACGGGTCCTGCGCTTTATCTCAGCGACGCTTCCGATGCGCTGCCCTTTGGTTACGTGAGCTCCGGCGTCACCGTGGAACTCGCCGAGCCTCCCGCGAATGGCCGCGTGAAGGTCCGTATCCGTGGCGCTTTGAAGGTCCTCGGTTACCTCTCGATGGACCGTGCGGGGCTCATCGTTCAGGAGCGTGGGCGAGTCCCCGGAACGCCCGCGTATGTTGGTCCTGGTGACCTCGTCCGGCTGGCGGATCTCCCCGGACCCGACGGCGTCGCTCAGATCGAAGTGCAGCCGGCGTTCCCCGGTGCGGATGCGATCGTGGGGCGCTACCCGATGGACCGCCTCGCTTCGACCCCCGCTCCTGAGAGTGCAGAGGCGCCGACCGAAGGGACGGAGCGCTACTTCACAGGCGGCGAAGAAGTCGCCGTTTACGACCGGCCGAACGGCAGCGTAATTCAGACGCTTCCGGCGAATGGGTTGGCGACGCTCGCGACGGTGCTCCGTGAGGATGGCGATTGGACCGGCGTTCGAATCGGTACGGGGCCGTATATTGTCGGTTTCGTGAACCACACCTTCCAAGATGTCGTGCTGGGTGCGGCCGTCGAAAACGAGAGCGATGTTCCGGCGCGGCTCCGCAGTGATGATTCGAGCCCTCTCGCCCGCGTCGCTCAGGGGACCCGCGTGCGATTTGGCGACCAGACGATCGCCATCTTTGACGAAGCCGGCTACGCCCGGGTCGTCAACCGCTATGAGGATACGAACGAAGCGGATGTCTTCGCCGCGATCAACGACGATATCGCGGTTCGTGGAATCGTTCCCCTCGACGCGCTCGAAGAAGTCACCGAATAGTCCTTCCGGGTGAGCTCGCTCGATTCGTTTTCCGCGATCGAGCGCGATGAGCATTTTATGCGGCTCGCGCTCGAAGAGGCGGCCCGGGCTGCATCGCGCGGCGAAGTCCCGGTCGGTGCGCTGGTCGTCCGCGGTGATGAGATTCTCGCGCGGGGTTACAATCTTCGGGAGACCGCGCAGGACCCAACGGCGCATGCCGAGCTGATCGCAGTACGCAAAGCCGCGGCGCGAATCGGATCATGGCGTTTGTGCGATACGACCGTCTACGTCACCCTTGAGCCGTGCCCGATGTGCGCAGGAATGCTGGTGAATTCGCGGGTGCCGCGCGTTGTTTGGGGAGCGAATGATCCCAAGGCGGGCGCCATGGAGAGCCTCTATCGTATCGGTCAGGATGAGCGCTTGAACCACCATATCGAGCAAACCTACGGCGTTCTCGAAGAGGAATGCGCCGACGTGCTGCGGCAGTTTTTTCGAAAGCTACGCAAACGGTGACGAGGGCCCTTCTCGCGATTGGAACCGCGCACTAAGGGCGCGCTGTCTCGTTTTCCGGCTCGGCCTGGCAACCAAACATCTGACTCGCTCGGCTTCCCCACGAGAGCACCAGTCCAACCACCATCATCGCGGTCATGAAGAAGCGCATTCTTCGGCGCCGCTTATTGCGCTTGTCGGCAGCAGCGAGCTGCTCATTGAGAAGGGGGCCTTTTCGCGCGTCGGTCACGAGAGGGACGTATCAAAGCTCGAGTGGTCGCTCCAGCCGACCCCCGGTTTTTCTGTCCCGCACGAACTTCTGATCGGAACCCTTGAATCTTCGGCCAGACCGTGGCTTGATGGCGCGGATGTTTGGACTTCGCACACTCTCTAGCGCGGCGCTCTTGGCCGCGATGCTTCTCGGAATCGGCTGTGGCGGCGCAGACACGCCTGTGCCGGACTACCCCTTCCCGGAGCAGCCTCCTCTTGAAGAGACCTCCCTCGCGGAGTTCGTGATGGAAGAAGAGGAAGACTTCGAAGAAGAAGAGGAATGGGATGATGGTCTTGGCGACGAAGACCTCGAGATGGATGGCGAAGGTGGTGAAGCCACGGAAGGCGAAGCGGCCCCCGCGGCGGAAGAAGCTTCTGAAGAAGCGCCAGCAGAGCAGCCCGAGGGCTAACGCTTTTTCGCACGCAGGGGAAAACGTTCGATTTCGCTTCGCGGTATTTTTACGCACTCAAACGCCATCCATTTATCGCCACGTATGTACAATACGAGTCCGAAAATCGGACGCATCCGCGCACGCCAAAACCCAACGAATCGACATCGGGCCTTGTTCACCAGCCTGCTAGCGTGTGGCGCTCATGCGCGCCCGAATCGCCGCGAATGTTGAGGGAGTTTTCCTTCGCTTCGCGGCGTTTCTGCATGGTCGGGGCTCTGGACTCTCCCCATATTCGGCGTCACCTTGGGTCTTTGCACCAAACTGCTTAGAGATTCGATCCGCTTGAAAAGAATCACGCGAATAGTGGCTCACGGTTTCGCTCTGAGCGCGCTCGCTTTCGCGATGGCCTGCGGTCATGCGCGTTCGAGCGATGAGACCACTCCCTCGGTCGAGGAGCGCACGTTTACGCATCCTCAGCTGCTTCCCGCCGATCGACCTGATTTTCTAGCGCTGAAGCCTCGGGCGCTTCTAGGGGGTCCAGCGGCGCCGCTCGTAGAGGTTCTTTTCCCTCGGGCGGGCCGTGAGAGCCTCATGAACCGATCCGGGCTTCTCATTGACGAGGTCGAGAGAGCGCTCTTTGCTTTCGCAGATTCGGAGCATTGGGTCGCTGTGATTCGAATCGCGCAGGCGCCGGAGATCGTGCGCGCAAACGCGGCTCGCATGTTGCCGCTTGAGATCGAGTCTGATCGCCCAAGCCCATATGGGGAAGTGGTTCGTCGTGTTGGTTACGTCGAGGGAGCGCGACATGAGATCATCGCGATCGGAGATTCGACACTTTGGATTGGACGCGACGAAGGGGTTTTCTTCGCGCAACGATTGTCTGAGATCTACGCAGGGTCCCTCCCTTCCTCGGGCGCAACTCTACGTTCCCTCGAGAGTGAGGCGGAGCTTCGGTACCTTCACCTCGGTGGCGTCGAAGAAAGCGATTCTCCGATTTCCGTACTGCTTTCCGATCTTCGAGCGCTCAGTCTTGATATTCGACCCGTCGGAAGCGACCCAGCGCGACTCGATTTTGAGGCCCGCTTGATCGGCGAATTCCCGGAGGGCGCCGCGTCGAACTTTCAGGCGATCTACGCGGCGATCGCTGCAAGCGACCTCGGCCGCAGCGTCGGTCTCCCTTCTGCGGAGCTAGAGGTGCATGTTCCGGAGGATCGGCGTAACCCCGCGCTTCGGCTTTCTCTGGACGTCTCACGCCTGCAGCGTGCGATCGAAGTGCTCTTTCTCGACGAGATGCAAAGCTTGCTCGACGAGCCGATTCTCGACGCTCCTCGACCCCGCGAGGGTGAATGAGTTTCTACGCGCTCTCCGCTTTCGATTCGCGGAACGGGCGCTCACGGGGTATCGTCCTCATTCTTCGAAGATGCGCCCGAACACCGTGAAAACTGTGATGAAAATGAATCGAACGCGATTCACGCTCTGCGTTTTCGGAGCGTTCTTGCTGAGCGCGACGCCAGCGGAGGCTCAACTCGACGAAGCCCAAGATCATTTCGCAGCCGCGGAATTCGAGGCGGCGGTACGGGCGTACGAGCGGGCGGAAGAGGGCGAACTGACGCGTGATGAGCTGGTTGGTTTGCTGCGCGGACGGGCACTCGCCCAGGCGGCTCTCGGACGAGATAGCGAAGCCGAACGCGACATGCGTGCGCTCTTGAGTATCGAACCTGGAGCGGAGCTTGGGCTCGAAGCGCCGCCGAGCCTTCAACGGCGCTTCGATGCGCTCCGCGCAGACTCCGGTGGCGCGCTGAGCGTGGAATCGTCCGCGCTGCCGACCAGCGGCGGTTGGCGGATCCGAGTCAACATCGAAGATGACCCTGGCCGGCTCGAGCGACAGACAATCGTCTATGTAAGAGAAGGGGGCGAGTTCGTTCCGCATGAAGCGCGGCGCGGACGTGTTCGCCTATCGGACCTCGAAGGACAAGACCTCGAATACTATGTGGAGGTATTCGGCCCCGGCGAGGTCGTGCTCGCGAGAGAAGGGGCGCGCAGTGACCCTCTCGTGATCGATGCTCCCCAAAGTGACGTCGCATCTCCCATTCCTCCGATCGAAGAGGAAGAAGATCGTACGTTGCTGTGGGTCGGAATCGGTGCGGGCGCCGCCGCGGTCGTCATCGCCGTGATCATCGCCGTCGCGGTATCGGGTTCAAGCTCTACGCAGCCTTCCATTCCGATGGAGGTCCCGTGAACTCCCGCTATTTCGCTTGCGTTCTCGGGCTCGCTATCGCTGGGTGCGCTCCCGACGACCTTCGCTGGGAATATCAGATCTCGGGCGTCGACGATGTCCGCGGATTGGTCGCCCGCGTACGTGAAGGCGGATGCTCTGGTCCTGTCGTATTTGAATCGGAATTTGCGCGCGGCGGCACGCCGAATCAGCCGAGTGAGCTTGACCACGATATGCGTTACGGCTTTGAAATCGAGGGCCGAAATGCTCAGTGCGAGGTCATCGCGATCGGTTGTGAAGAGCTATCGCTTCCCACCCCGGATGAAGCTGTTCGCGTCATGGTGGGGCCTACCTCAGGAGGGGCCGCTTGCAGCCCTGCCATGTGCAATACGGGCACCTGTGGGGGCGGCGGGGTTATCCCCGATGGCGGCGTCGACGCGGCCGAAGATGCCGGCTCGGAGGATGCGAGTCCGGATAGCGGCGGCGTTCGAGAGTGCCCTGGCGACACCTGCACGGACGAAGGTTGTCGGCCAGCGTCGCCGGTTTCGGAGCTTGCGCTCGGCAATGCCCATACGTGCGTGATCGTCGACGATGAACTGCTCTGCTTTGGGACCTCCGATCGCGGCGCGGTGGGCAATGGTTCGGACGCGCCGGTGACAACGCCGACTCGAGTCAACGACCAGCCTTTCACGCGAGTGGCCGCCGCCGCGAACAATACCTGCGCGCTCGGACTCAGCGCCGGGACGCCCGCGCTCTATTGCTTTGGAGCGAATGAGTTTGGCCAGGTCGGCAACGGCCGGCAGGGAGTCGACGCGTTCGAACCCCAGCTTACCCTTTCCGGCGTGCAGGATTTTGACGTGGGTGGGACGCACGTCTGTGCCGTCGCGACGGCTCGAGAACTCTATTGCTGGGGCAATAATGCGAATGGCCAATCGAACTTTGGAAGCGCGACCAGCTTCGCGGAGCCACGCCGTTTCGCCACGGGATCGATCGGGGGCGTCGAGTTAGGCGGCAGACACACCTGTGCCTTGCTCGCAGGCACGGTGCAGTGCTGGGGCGACAACACCGAAGGCCAGATCACCGGGCCACAAACCTCCAGAAGCGAGTTTCGATCGGTCTCCGTCAACTTTCTTTTTGCAGGTGAGGCCGGCACGTGCGGAGCTGGGGGTGGAGCGCTCGCATGCTGGGGACGCAACACCGGTGACGCGATTGGAAGCTTGGGTCTCCCCGAGGGTACGTATACCTCACCTACTCGCGTTGCTTCCGTAATGCCCAACGCCGGCGCGATGTGGCGTCACTCGTGCATCATCGTCGGCGGTGAAATGTCGTGCACAGGTCCGGGGGGCGAAGGTCAGCTAGGCGACGGGATGCGTCAGAACCGCAATATGCTGACGCCGGTCGCCGGAGACCAGGTTTGGCAAGATGTCGAAGTGGGCGGGTCGCATACGTGCGCGATCGATTCGCTCGGCGCCCTGTGGTGCTGGGGGCGCGGGGTAGAGGGCCAGCTCGGACTCGGGGGCGTGACGAGCGCGTCCGTTCCTTCGCGGGTCTGCATCCCTTAGAGTCGGCTACTCCGCCGCGACCGCAACCGTTCTCGCACTCACCCGCCGGATTTCAGGGGTGTTTAATCAAGTTTAACCGGGCGCGTCTGCGAGATTGGATGCGCAAAATGAGAAACGGCGACCTCGTTCGAGGTCGCCGCTCCGGTCAAGGCGCGCTCGCGCTACTTTTTCTTGCCGTCTCGACGTGGGCGACGGTTGATCTCAAGGACCTTCTTACGGACGCGAATCGCATCCGGAGTGATCTCCACCAACTCGTCCTGGTCAATCCACTCCAGGGCCGACTCAATCGTTAACGCACGCGGCGTACTCAGCACCGTGTTCTCGTCCTTGCCCGCCGCACGAACGTTCGTGAGCTTCTTTTCACGAACCGCATTGACGTCCAAATCGTTCGGGCGTGCGTGCTCGCCAATAATCATTCCCTCGTAAACCTGCTCACCCGAGCTGAGGAAGAGAATCCCGCGCGGCTGAAGGTTAAAGAGCGCATACGGCGTGGTCTTGCCTTTTCGATCGCTGACAATCGCGCCGTTCTTACGACGAAGCATCGGGCCCATATGCGGCTCCCAGCTGTCGAACATCGTGTTGAGCAGGCCACTGCCGCGTGAGAGCGTAAGGAACTCCGTTCGGAAACCGATCAATCCACGCGAGGGAATGCGGTACTCCACGCGCGAGCGGCCGCTACCTTGCGCGTTCATTCCCACCATCTGGGCCTTCCGTTCGCCGAGCGCCTTCGTGATCGCGCCAACATGCTCGTCATCGACGTCGCAGACAACACGTTCCCACGGCTCATGCAGCTTGCCGTCGATTTCCTTCTCGACGACCTGAGGCATGCCCATCGCTAGCTCATAACCTTCGCGGCGCATTTCTTCCGCGAGGATCGAGAGCATCAACTCTCCACGACCGAAGACATCAAACTGCTCCGGATCTTCCGTATCCTCGACCTTGAGCGCGATGTTTCGGTTCGCTTCTTTGTAGAGGCGATCGCGCACCTGGCGCGAGGTCACGAACTTGCCGGAGATGCCCGAAAGCGGCGAGGTATTGATCATCATGCGGACCTTGATGGTCGGCTCTTCGACCTCGATCCGCGGCAGTGCTTCGGCGCCGGTGAGCGCAGCGAGGGTGTCACCGATCTGGACGTCGCCAATGCCGCTGACCGCGACAATATCGCCGGCTTCCGCCGATTCGATGCGAACGCGATCCATGCGGCTGAAGCCCCAAAGCGTTCCGATTTCGTGCTCGCTGCGCGCGCCATCATCGCCGAGCAATGCCACGCGCTCACGCTGCTTCACGCTGCCGGCCCAAATACGGCCAATCGCCATGCGGCCCACGTAATCGTCGTGAAGCGTGTTGTGTACCAAGATCTGAAGCGGCGCGTTCGGATCCTGCGAAGGTGCAGGCACCTTTTCGACGATCGTCTCGAAGAGCGGCTCAAGGTCTTTGAGCTCGTCGTCGAGAGACTTCGACGCAACGCCATCCTTGCCGATCGCGTAAATCGTCGGGAAATCTGCCTGCTCGTCGGTCGCGCCAAGGTCACAGAAGAGATCAAACGCTTGGTTCAGCGCTTCGTCCGGGCGCGCGTCCTGTCGGTCGATCTTGTTGATGACCAGAAGGATCGGCATGCCGAGCTCGATCGCCTTTCCAAGCACAAAACGCGTCTGCGGAAGCGGGCCTTCCGCCGCATCGACGAGCAACAAACAGCCGTCGGCCATGCGCAAGGTTCGCTCGACCTCACCACCGAAGTCGGCGTGACCCGGCGTATCGATGATGTTGATGCGGTAGTCTTTCCAGTCCACCGACGCATGCTTCGCGAGAATCGTGATTCCGCGCTCACGCTCCAGGTCATTGCTGTCGAGGACGCGGTCTTTGACCTCTTCCCCCTCACGGAACGCGCCCGTCTGGTGAAGCATGGCGTCGACCAGCGTCGTCTTTCCATGGTCAACGTGGGCAACGATTGCAATATTGCGAATCTTATCTCGGGATACGGGCTCCATCGCGCGGGGTTAGCAGGCTGCGACTGTGGGGCAAGCGCAGAACCGGAAGGAGAGCAAAACGGCGCGTAGATGCGGCCGACTTTCGCCTTTGCTCTTTACACGCCAACGGCGAGTGCCTACCTGGTCGATCCACTGCTTCGCAGAGCTGTCGCCCTCATTCGATGAGGACGCAAAAGCGCCGCGAAGCGAACCAATCCAATCACCGCTGCCAGCGCTCTTCTGCTGGACCTTCGGTCGTGCGTCCCGGCGCGCGCCCAGATCGTGAGCCGATCATGAAAAAGTTCTCCCATATCGAAGCCTTCTACAAAGTGATCCGAACGGTGCGCACAGCGCCCGAAGGCGCATCCGTCGCGCAGGTCGGTACGGTCAGGTATCGAGGCACGGTGAAACTGCACGGTTCGAACGCCGGGGTTCGCTGCACGAACGAATCGTTGGTGGCGCAGTCGCGAACCCGCGCGCTTAGCCCTGACGACGACAACTACGGTTTCGCGGCGTTTGTGCACCGCGAAGATGTGAGCGCCGCAATTCGTGAAATCGAAGCCGACGTTCGCGCAAAGATCGATGGAGAGGTCGATGCACTCACCCTCTACGGAGAGTGGGTCGGCCCGGGGATTCAGAAGGGCGTCGCAACCTGCTTGTTGCCGACAAAGCAGTGGGTACTTTTCGCGGTTCGCGACGATAGTGGCCGCTACTACGACGCGCTCTCGCCGCTTGCGGACCGCTTTGCACCTCTTGGGATTCACAGCGTGTTTGACGTCCCGACTTACACGCTCGAGGTCGACTATCGCGACGACGAATCGCTCGCCGAGGGGCTCGATGTTGCGACGAAGAAGACGCTGGAGGTTGAAGCCGCGTGCCCGTGGGGTGCTCGCTTCGACATCGAAGGTGTCGGTGAGGGAATCGTCTGGATGCCCCTCGATGCGCACTTTGGGATCAGCGACCTCTTCTTCAAGACCAAAGGTGAAAAGCATCAGAAGGTAAAGTCGAAGAGTTCGAAGCCGAAGCTAACGCCGGAGGAGATCGAGAGCATCGAAGCCTTCGTGACGTTCGCACTTCCTGAAAGCCGTCTTGAGCAGGGCCTCGAGGCGATCGAAGAGGCGGGCTACTCCATCGAGATGCGCTCCATGCCTCACTTCCTTCGCTGGATTGGGCAAGACGTAAAGCGGGAGTGTTCCGCAGAACTCGAGGCGAACGAACTCGAGTGGAAGGTCGTACAAAAGGCCATCGCTCGAAGAGCGCGGGAGTATTTCCGCTCGTGTGCCGAGCGATTGCCTGGCGAATAGCGAGAAAAGAGCACGCCGAAGGGAAAACCTGTAGGGCTCCGTCATGAGCCAGGTTCACCTTCGGCGTTTTGCTTTTTGTGTCAGCCTTCGCACGTGCGTAACGCCTCAGCGGTTCTTCTGATCTTCCACTTCACGCTTTTCCTCGGATGCGGCGACGACGATGCCGCGCTCGATGCGTCGGTCATGGATGGCGGCGCTCTCGACGCGTGGACCGACTCTGAAGCGGAGGACAGCGCGACGATCGACGCAGAAATCGACGCATTGACCGATGCTCCAATCGAAGACGCTTCGCTTGCCGATTCCGCGTCAGAAGACGCAAGCCTTGATGCATCGATGGATGCGCCCGTTAGCCCAGGATGCCTCCGGGATTCTTCCGGCGGCCGCCGCCGCATTCTTGTCGATGGCCTCGAGCGCGTCTTTCAGGTCGATGTTCCTGAAGAACACGAAGGCCCGCTGCCGGTGGTCTTCAACTTCCATGGGCGAACCTCGAATGGCGATCAGCAGCGAACCTTCTCCGGCATGAGCGAGCTTGCCGATCGCGAAGGGTTCCTGGTCGCCTATGCCGAGGGCATTGGCGCGACCTGGAATGGCGGGCTCTGCTGCGGGGAGGCGCGCGCGCGCGATATTGACGATATTGCCTTTGTCGAAGCGATGCTCACGGACCTCGAAGCCTCGTTTTGCATCGACCCACAGCGCATCTATGCCACGGGACTTTCAAACGGCGGAATCCTATCTCATCGCATCGCTTGCGAACTCTCGGATCGCTTCGCCGCGATCGCGACCGTGGCCGGCCACAATATGTTCCCAGGGTGCGAACCTGGGCGCCCGATGCCCGTCTTGCATTTCCACGGCGACGCCGACTTGGTGGTCCAATATCGCGGGCTCATCGGCGCGTATCCACCGGTTGTCGAAGGCATGGAGGACTGGGCAGAGCGAAACGGCTGCGGAGCGGGCCGCGAAGAGCGCGCGCGAATCGAAGAAGTCCTCTGCGAGACGTGGAGCGGCTGCGAAGCCGAGACCGAACTCTGCACCGTCGAGGGCGGCGGCCATCAATGGTTTGGCGGCGAATCGATACCGGGCCTCGGGGCAAACACCGATTCGATCAACGCGAGCGAGATGATCTGGCGCTTCTTCGAGCGTCATCGTCTCGAGTAGCTTCGCTTTTATGCTGCCGAGAGGGAAACGGCCACGCTTCGAGATTGACCGCGCTCGCCGTCGCCCTTCACCATGGCGGGATGACTCGCCGCGCGTGTTTCTACGGAACAGTCTCTCTCCTATTTTGCCTTCTGGGCGTAGCTTGCAACTCCCAGCCTCCGGTAAGCGCGGAACCCTCGGCGCGAGTACCCTCGCCCGCCAGCGAAGAAGCTCCAGCGCCGGAGACGATTCCGCCTGCCATCGAAGAGGTGCTCGCGCCGTCAGCGAATTCTGATTCGGACTCAACATGGTTTTGGGCCGAGATGTGGCCCCGGCGCACCAACGATCGGGTGACCCGGCTCGTTGTCCGAAATAGCCGTGACGAGGGAGATCTACGTCTCTTTGTCGTGGAAGGATTCACGACCGGGATCTGGCTGGCGTATGACGAAGAAACGAATCGCCTTGGCGGTTCCGGCGAACTCTTTATCAATCGTCCCGTTGTCTACCGCGAGCGTGAGTATCGTCTCGAGTATCGCTGCGGAGAGGGCGAATGGTCACAGCTCGTGGCGCTCGATACGCGGTCGCGTCAGGTCGGCGAAAACGCGGAGCTAGCGCGTATCCTTAGTGAAGCGGATGATGGCTGTTCTGTCCGCTGGGGAATCGAGCTTCAGCCCGGGGAGACGCCCTCACGAGACGGCCAGCCCGCATCCCGCTCCACGTTCGAGATTCGCACGGAGTAGGCGCCTCGTCGACCCATCTTAAGCACGCCCGAAGGCCCCACGAAGCACCGTCTTCCACGATTCCTTCGAGAGTGAACCCGGGACATAGGGGATCAAAAAGAAACCGATCGGAAGCAGCCGGTTTGCGGCTCTCTCTTCCGCGATAAGCGTCAGAGCGACCGCCAGCACGAGCAGAAAGGCAGGGCCTAGTATGGCTTGGGCTCTGTTGCGAATGAGCTGTTTGAGCGTCCAGAAATGGACGAGCGCGGGCAGCGCCCACACAAACGCGAGTGGCCTTTGCGGAAAACGAATGTCGCCAAAGGAGGGAAGCACGAGATGCCCTTCGACGCCGATAAAGAAGCTCGTGAAGAGAATGGCGAAAAAGCGTCGGTCGATCTCGGAACTTGATAGCGTGAGGCATCCAAGAAGAATCACCGCGAGCGCGATGGAGAGCTCGTTGGCCGAGAATTCTCCGAGAAAGCTGACCGTGCTTATCGAGCCGGTCGTGATCCCGGCGAGAAAGGGAGCGCCCCAAAACTTCTCGTAATGAACTGCGAAAAATCCGGTCAGAAAGAGCGCCAGCAGGAACGCGAGAGAGGGAACGATTGCCCACGCGAAGGAGCTGCGCCCAAGCAACAGAATCGTCGCGGCCGGGACGCACGATTTGTAGAAGAGCGTGATCAAGGCCGCGGCGATAGCGCCCTTGCAGGCGCCGCTCAGGGGCTTGTCGGAAGATTGCTTCGGCGAGACTGTCGAGATCGAAGATGACATGCCGGGCGATAGAGCAATATTCGGACCTATCACCCATCGCACCGACTCGCTGGCGTTTTACGCAACGGGACCTGCGAGCCTACGCCTCCTTGTCAGTCAGAGCGCTTTTCTCGCGACAAGAAGGCAGCCCAAGGGCGCCGCTGATTTGGTAGCCTGCGCGCATGCCGCGTTCCTCGAAGAAGCCATTCACTCCTCCAAAGCACGACTTTAAGGTCGGCTCCCGATTTCGAATCTCCAAAGCTAGCACCGAGCCGCCAAAGGGGGCACCGAGTGGGAAGAAAGGGCGGCCGAAGAACGAAGCGATTCTCGCGGAGCATGTCTCCGAGATCTACGAGCTGCAGCGGCGGCTCTATGCGGACAACACCCGCTCGCTACTGCTGGTGTTCCAGGCGATGGACGCTGCCGGCAAGGACGGGACGATTCGTGCCGTGATGACCGGGATCAATCCCGCCGGCTGCGAAGTCACTTCGTTTAAGCGCCCGAGTTCGGAAGAGCTCGACCATGATTTTCTTTGGCGCGCCTCGAAGGCGCTGCCGCAGCGAGGACGCATCGGCGTCTTTAATCGTAGCCACTACGAAGAGGTCCTGGTCGTTCGGGTCTTTCCAAAGATCCTTGAGCACCAACGACTGCCGCGCGTCTCCGACGACGTTTGGGAAGAACGCTTTGAGTCGATCAACGAGTTCGAACATCACCTCGCGCGAAACGGTACGACCATCCTGAAGTTCTTTCTTCACGTTTCGAAAGAAGAGCAGACCAAACGCCTTCTCGAACGAATCGACGACCCTCGAAAGAACTGGAAGTTCGAATCCGGAGATCTCGATATGCGCGACCACTGGGATTCGTTCATGGGCGCGTACGAGAAAACCCTGCGGGAAACTTCGAAACCGTGGGCGCCCTGGTACTGCATTCCGGCGGACGATAAGCGCTATATGCGGCGGACGGTCGCGGAGATTGTTCGGGATACGCTAAAGGCGATGAAGCCGGAGTATCCGAAAATGAGCGATGAGGAGAAGGCGCGTCTCTCCGAGTATCGGAAGCGGCTGCTCGCGCAGCGCTGACGCGAATCACCCAACCCAGAACAGCGTACGATGGTTCGTTTGTCGCTGCTACATTCCCCGACTCATGTTCGGTGCATGACAAAGAGTTTTCTGTCCGCTGTCACGCTTCACCTCATTCTTTTCATGGGGTGCGGCGATGATGACTTTTCACCAGATCCTCCCTCCGTCGACGCAGGGCAAGTGACCCCTGAGGTGCTCTTGTGTGCCTCCGAGACGGACTACAACCGGCGGTGTGGTGTGGAAGGGCCGACACTGAACGAGTGTGTTTACGAGCCGGAAAGTTGCCTTTCGAGCTTGTTCCGAGAGGACACTTTCGAAGTCATTTACGACTGTATCGAGAATGTTGAGTGCGGTTCCATCGAGGATTGCTTTATTGCTGAAGACGCCGGATTTGAACTTTCGGACGCCGGCCGCAGCTTTACTGAAAGCTGTCTTGCAAAAAGCTCTGCCTGCGGAGTGAGCTTCTCGGACGATCTATGTTTCAGTGACCCTCTAACAGACGAAGCCTTCTCAGATCTTCGGAACTGTCTTGAAGTCGGTTGCGAGGGCGTTCGCGGTTGTATGGAGGAAGTGTGGGCTTGCCCCGAGTAGGGTGAGCCCGGGCGACACCGAATGATCATGTGGCATCTCGCGAGACCGCTCGCGACGTGCCACACTTCTGCATGGCCGCGAAGCGATTTCGAAGTAGATCATTGGGGCGTTTCCTTCTTTTCGCGTTCTTGCTCTCAGGCTGCCCGGCAAATCCGATCACGCCGCCTCCACCGCCACCGGAAGATGGAGGCACGAATGGAGATCGTTGTGGCGATTTTCGCGCGACCAGCGCCATCCACAACGGAACCGCGGACCCGACCCTCTTGCCGCTCGAGGCGGGGCAAGCCTTTGCGATCGGTTATCTCCCGATGGGTCCGTGCAGCGCGATCTTTGTCCATGAAGAGTGGGCGCTGACAGCGCGGCATTGCCGTCTCGCTGCCGGTGGCGAAGTCTGCGTCGGCGAACCGCCTGCCCGTCCGGATATCTGCATTCCCGTAGAAGAGGTGATCGACCATCCAACGCTCGACCTTTCCATCTTTCGAATCGAGGGCCGCGTCACCGATCACCTCGATACGGTCGTTCCGATTCCGATCTTGACTCAGGATCTTGGGCTCTTTGCGGGGCAGCTCGCCGAAGCTGCGGGCTATGGGCTTCAGGAAGATGGTCGCCGCTTTGGCGAACGGGAGTTTGTCCCCGAGATGATCGTCGATTTCGAAGGTGGCTGGGTGACGGTGATCGCCGGTGGCGACCGCGGGGTTTGCAACGGGGATTCCGGCGGACCGCTGATGGTGATCGATGAAAACGGAGAGGTCCGGGTTGCCGGCGTGCTCGATCAGGGAGCAGAGGACAACGACGATTGCCGCGGGCGTGACCACTACACCCGAACGGATCGGATCGCGGGCTGGATTCAAGACTATATCGGGCCGGTTCAGAGCGTGACCGGCGGCTGCGCGGGCGTGGATGAAATCGGCCGATGTTTTGGAAGCCAAGCGTATTGGTGCGAAGAGGGGCGGATTCGAACGGCGCGATGTCCGGTGCGATGCGGCTGGAACGGCTCGCGCAATGCGTTCCGCTGCCTAGAAAGCGACGACCCGTGCGAGGGCATCGACGGGTTCGGGATCTGCGACGGTGAAACAGCTCGCTGGTGCGAAGCGGGCGAGCTCAAAGCACGAGCGTGCGGAAGCTGCGCTCAGAGTTGCGTTCGCAACCATGCGGGCGCGAACTGCGTGGTCATTCCGTAGGTTGGCACCGTCTGGTTCTCACGCTCCCGTTTTCGCGACGCACTACCACCGGAGCTGCAGGTTAACGTCGAGGGGGCTCATTCGTACCTCGAAGCTTGGGCCTCGCTCCCAATGATGTGCCTCGCGCCCGCGAAGCTGAAGCCCTCTTCCCAGCATGAAGCTCCCCGCGATGACGAAGAGACTCGTGACGGGGAGAAGATGGAGCGGGCAGCCTCCGCGGGTGCATTCGAGATCATGCACGGCTTGCATAAGTACGACACCCACCGAACTCAAAGCGCCGATTCCGAGCAAGGTCGCGCCGCCGCGAATACGCGGTCGTTGACCGAGCTCGATATCAAGAATCTCCTCGCGCGGGATACGAAGCTCTGGTTCAAGGTCACCGCGAGTAGAAACGCTGACCTCGTGCTCATTCGAGTCGACGGCATAGCCGTTGAGAACGCTGCCATCCCGCAGATAGATTCGGGAAGAACATGCGCTCGTGAAAACCAATAGTGCGATAGCGAATAGTCGGAAGCTCTGTCGAAACATGAATGACCTTCTACGCAATGAATGTTCCACGTAGTTTCGCTCGATGTCATGTTCGAAATGGCAAATGAATTCATAAGGATAGGCGTGATTCGGCTTGTGCCTTAGTCCTGTTGAGAGGTCACTCGGGTGGGGCGAGTTCTCCGCACATCAAGACGCGAATTGGGTGTGGCGAAGGCGGAGCGAGTTCGAAGCGACGTGGTTTACACCGTGAAGTCCCGCGTAGAAGACCCCGTCGCCGGCCAACAAGGGGGCCCGTAAGTAGAGCCGTGTCTATCGTGACGAGTTTCGTCCTGGGTCGTGCGATAGCTTCAGCCTGTAGTGGTCAGTGCCGTGTCGCTACGAGCTTGGAGGGAGCGGGCGTTTCGGGATTTTCGCTTCACGTAGGATTTGCTCTGGTGTCATCTCGCGGTGAATCGACTCATCGTAAGCGGCGCCGAACCACACATCCGGCCAGAAGATCAGGTCGGAGATCTTCGGGTGCACTGCGCGCGCGAGCGCGGCGAGAGCGAGTCCCATTTCGGCCTCGCTGCCCTCCGCGTTCAGCTGTCGACGGATGAGTTCGAGCGCGTCTTCGTCCGAGAGCGTGAGCGAAGATGACAAGCGGGAGGTCGCGATTCGTTCCTGAACCCATTCCTGATGTTCCATCCCGCCGTAGATACCTTGGAACTCCCGAAGAGGTATCGACAGGCCGCTGAGAGTTCGGAAACGCTCGAGCAGGCTCTGGGAGCGTTCATCTTCGCGAGCACCATCCAGCTCGGATGCAATCTCGCCAAGCTCACGAAGCATGGCCGGGTCGACGTCCAGGCATGCAAGGACGTCGTCGAGTCCGGTCACCGCTTGCCGCGGATGTGCGCGGGGACGCCGCGCTCGACGATCGTATCGTTACCGCAACGTTCGTTATCGACCTCGGGATGGTCGAGGGTGTAGTGAAGACCGCGGCTCTCGTGACGGGCCATCGCGCATTGCACGATCAAGTCCGCCACGTCCGCAATATTGCGCAGCTCGAGCATGTCGCGGTTCACGAGGTGCGCCCAGTAGTACTCGCGGATCTCCTCTTTGAGCAGTGCGATTCGGCGAGCCGCGCGCTTGAGGCGCTTATCGCTGCGGACAATGCCGACGTAGTTCCACATGAAGCGGCGAAGCTCGTCCCAGTTTTGGGAGACGACAACCGCTTCGTCGCTCGGCACGGCCGAACCTGTATTCCATTCCGGAAGCTCGCCTGGCGTTACCCACTGTCCTTCTTCGAGCGCGTGCGCGACGCGGTTCCCATAGACCAGCCCTTCGAGCAACGAGTTCGAAGCGAGACGATTCGCGCCGTGAAGCCCGGAGCACGTGACTTCGCCAATGGCCCAAAGACCCGGCAGCGAAGTGGAGCCCTGCTTATCGACAACGACGCCGCCACACATATAGTGCGCCGCCGGCACGACCGGGATGGGCTGCTTCGTCATATCGACGCCGAACTTCATGCAATAGCCATGGATATTCGGGAATCGATTGGCCACGAACTCGGAATCGAGATGCGACATATCGAGGAAGACATGTTCCTCGCCAGACTTCTTCATCTCGTAGTCGATGGCGCGAGCGACCACATCGCGAGGAGCGAGATCTTTCATCTCGTGGTGGTCCTGCATAAATGCGGTGCCATCTCGTCGCTTGAGTACGCCGCCTTCCCCGCGTAGCGCCTCGCTGATCAAAAACGTCTTCGAGTCGACGTGATAGAGGCTCGTCGGATGGAATTGGAAAAACTCCATATTCGCGATCTGTGCGCCCGCGCGATAGGCCATCGCGACGCCATCGCCCGTCGCAACATCGGGGTTCGAGGTGTAGAGGTAGACCTTGCCCGCGCCGCCAGCGGCGAGCACCGTCGCGCGCGCCGAATAGGTATGCACTTCGCCCGTCGGCTCCTCGAGCACATAGGCGCCCACAACCTGCCGTCGTGGTCCGCCGAAGCGGCTCTGTTCGATGAGGTCGACCGCCATATGATCTTCGAGAATCGTGATATTCGGATTTGCATCCGCTGCCGCGACCAACGCGCGCTGCACCTCTCGTCCGGTGATATCACCGGCGTGAACAACGCGGCGTGCGCTGTGTCCGCCTTCACGGGTGAGATCGAGGTTGCCTTCTTTGCGCGAGAACTCGGCGCCGAGCTCCATCAGATGACGAATGCGCCCCGGCCCCTCTTCGATCACAAGCTGGACAACATCTTCGTGCGAGAGGCCGCCGCCTGTCGCGAGGGTATCCTTGATATGCGCCTCGAATGAGTCCTCCGGCGATAGGACGGCGGCGATTCCGCCCTGCGCGTAGTTCGTCGCGGCCTCCGTGCGTGCGCGCTTGGTCACCATGGTGACCTTCGCCTTCTTCGCGGCTTCCAGCGCAAAGCTCAGCCCGGCAACGCCACTTCCGATGACTAGGATTTCACAATCGACTCTCATGTCCGAACATCCTTTGGTGATGCGCTATCGCAACCCGATTCTCGCCATCTCGCGTGCGTGAGGAATGGCTCTTCGGAGGATCGTAGAGCTTGAATCCCGCTCTGCGCAACGATGATCGTGCTCGGTCCGGCGTCCTTCGGTGCGCATTTTGCTAAGTTCGAGGCTTACCATGGTTTGCTCTTTCCGCGTTTCTCCCGAATTGGCCCCCACTCTGTGCCGAAACCTGACTCAATTCACACGGTTCGCGTTCGCGCTAGCAGCAGCGTGTGTCTTTGGGGGCACGCTCGTGTGGTCCCCCTCACACGCCAGCGCATGTTCCGGTGGGTTGCCGGCCTACCATCGCGTCCAGTTTCAAGGGCACGAGGTGCTGGCGTTGACCGAGGCCTCCGGGAGCGGCTTACGCCTTGGCGCTGCGGGGGCGCACCGTTTTCAAGTCTCGAACCTGACTCGGAGGACAAACCGTTTTCTCTCCGCAGACGGGGAACAGATCGCAGTTTTTAAAGAGAACTATGCAGAAGACCCGGTCGATTGCCTCCCGTTGAACGTTTCGATCGAGGTCCGAAGCGTTCGAAACGATCGGCAACTTGCCTCTTTTCAGCTCGAGGTCAACGAGGTGCACCGTGCGTGGTTTGCGCTCGAAAATAGCCGCCTTGTCATCCAGGGCTTTCGGTCCTCGACGCAGAGCGACGAAGTCTATGTCGTGAATCTCCAGGACGGTTCTATGACGACCCTCAGTGCCTTTCGCGCAGGCGTCACGAGCGATGACCATCTGGTGACACTGGATGAGGAAGGTCTTGCGCTGCGATCTCTTCGAGATCTTAACGCGGTCGAACGGATCATGAGCAGCGACGAACTCGATGGCATTTACCAGTTGCTCCCGGGTGCGAATCACACCCGCGACCAGATCACGCTGTTTCGCGACGAAGGCTCGATCTCGTTGCTGACGGTGGTGCGAACGGCGACCGGCTTTGAGACACATAGGAACGAGCTGTCGACCTCGGGGCGCGTCGTCTCAAGCGATGCGAGCGCCGAGTATCTGGTTGTTATGGACCGTGAAGCAGGGGCGGTTCGAGTGATCGATCGGAGCGGCAGAATCCGTATTGAGGTCACCGGACAACCGGTCTACACCGCGGCCGCGATTGCGCCGGACGCGAGCGCTCTTGCGGTCGTCTCTGTCACCGAGCCTGACGCGGAGGTGTTCCCGACTTCGTACGCCTTTGAGCAAAGCGCAACCGAGCTGATCTTTCCAAGCGGGCGCGTGATAGGCCGCGGTCGGGCGCAACGCTCGCGGGTCCGGCGGGTCACACGTCCCACTTCGGGCTGACGCTTGGCAGAATTTCACTCACCGGCGGGTGGAAGAACGAGCAAGTTTGTAGAGCGGGGAACGGAAAGGCGTGCACTTCGGCGCAGATCTTGCTCCTTGTACGCGCATGCGTCCGATGCCCTCCTCTCCTCTTTCCTCATTCGCCCGTATTTTTCAGGGTGCGCACTCCACTTCTTTGGCGTCTGTGTTTCTTCTGGCCTGTGTCTACGGGGCCACACTCCTGTGCGCACCTTCGCGCGCCTCGGCGTGCTGTCAGACGGGGCTGCCCGCCTATCACCGGGTTCAGTTCGATGGAGATTCGGTGATCGCGCTGAATGAGATCGCCGGGAGCGGTCTTCGTTTCGGCCGGGATGGCGAGCGTCGCTTCCCCGTCTCAAACCTGACTCGACGAACCGACCGCTTTCTCTCTCCCGACGGTGAGCAGATTGCGATCTTCAAAGCGAACTACGGCGAGTATTCCTCCGATTGCCTTCCCGATGATTACACCGTGGAGATTCGGCGCGTACGTGACGATCATCTTCTGACCTCGTTTCCGCTCGCCGCGAATGATGCGTTTCATGCTTGGTTTGCGGAAGGCAATCGGACGCTCGTGATCCACGGCTACCGCTATGAAAGTGATCGTGAGGAAGCCTATATCGTGGACCTTGCGGACGGATCGGTCACGACTCGAAACGCCCTTCGGGCGGGCGTGACCCGCGACGATCATCTGGTCACGATGGAAGATGAAGGCTTGGTAATTCGTCCGCTTCACGATCTCGAGGCGCGCGAGCTCATGGTGCGAGCGGAAGAGCTTAATGGGGTCTTTCGACTTCTTCCCGGCGCGCTTCAGACGCGCGACCACTTGACCTTCCTCAAAGAGGATGACGCCGTGTCTCTTCTGACCGTGGAGCGCGACGCTTCGGGGTTTCGACGCCGCGTCGAGGACATTCCCCGGCAGGGGTCGGTTGTCTCGAGTGACGCTTCCGCGGAGTTTTTGGTCGTGATGGGTGTCGAGCGGACATCCGTGAGCGTCATTGGCCGAAGCGGCGTGGAACACATCCGCGTCTCTGGACAAGCGTTTTATACGGCGGCGGCGATCGCGCCGGATGCAAGCGCCCTGGTGGTGGTCTCTGTGACCGAGCCTGAAGCGGATATCTCCCCGCTCTCGTATGCGTTTGAGCGAAGTGCGACCGAGCTGATCTTTCCGAGCGGCCGCGTTGTGCACAGCGGCCGAGCTCAGCGCTCTCAGGTCCAGCGGATCACTCGCTCCGCGGCGCACTAGCTAGCTAGCGCGGGGATCAGATCGATGGAAGGGATGATCTTTCGTCAGGGGCGCCGAGGCGAGCTTCGACAGGCGAACGACATGCCGAGTAGTTCGAAGGAAGAGCGAGGCTCGGATCGGCGTTCCTGGCGGAAGAGGGCCCTGCTAGCGATGTGAACCACGCACGATAGCACGTGGCAACACCTGACTCGCCGCCTCTTCGAATTGAGCCTTCGCTTCCGGATCCAGACGCGCGAGTTGATGGCATGCATCCACGAGCTTGATCAGGTGATCATCCGCTTTGGTAGGACTCTGTTCGATCGCGAAGATGCGCGAGGCTTCGAGACTCTGAATCGGTCGCGCTTCCTTCACGGGTGTTGCAAGGCTCGCAGGGATGCCGGTCATGAACGCAAGCGCGTAGTAACGAGTGAAGCGCTCTCGTTCTACGAGGCCTCGTTGAACAAGGTTCTGAGCGGCATACGAGCTTGTCACGAGGTGTAGCGCGGTGAAGTTACGGGTTTCGATGTAGCGTTTCGCAGCCAGCCGAGAGAGGTCGCGAAGGGTCTCCGGTTTCTCTGTGAACGAACGCATGATTTCGAGAACATCTCCGCGCTCCGCGACGGTTTTCATTCTGAGCGTGATTAACCGCGCTGGCTTCGCATCTTCGAGCGCGCGAACATTTTCGAACACTTCATGAAGGGGCGCGCCTCCGCCGGATTCTTCGATCGAACCAACGCTTTGGTAGGAGGCGGCCCAGTAAGCGAGGGCAGAAGCGAGCTCTGCTTCAAAGACATGGCGCTCGACCGTCGGCTCGAGATCGAGCGCGTGCGAGACGCGAATCAGCGCGTGAAAGGCCCCGGCGGCAACGCCTGGAGTCAAGAGCGGAAGAAGGGAGCGCGCAGTCTCTTTCGCGCCGCGCTTTTTGATCGATGGAAGGAATTCCTCCCGTGCGCTTTCAAAGCGTGCTTCAAGTTCTCCTTCGGCTCCGAGCCGTTCGCGCCATCCGACCTGGTTTCGGGTCCGGCTCTCGAGCCGAGGGCTGTGCTTTGCGTCAAAGGCGCGAAGTGCGTCGTCATCGCCACCAAGCCTAGCGAGCGCTTGAAGGGCCATCGGCAGATGGTTGCTAAGGCCCTTTCCATACTCCGGAGAAAACGATTGGCTCCGATCAATGAGCCGCGAGAGTTCGGGTCGCTTCATGAGAACAATGATGGAAGCAGGCGTTCGTTTATGCTGCCTATCTGCTATTTCGTTGTCCGTCTGTTATTGTCCTGAAACCGCATGCGGGATTGGTCAACATATTCGGAGCGCGCAGGTCGATGGGTGGTTCAGCGTTCGAGTGGTCACGTCCATTTCGACGCTCTTGTCGTGCTCCATCAGAACGTCTGGTTCGATCCGCGTGATGAAACGGAACGCCATCGGCGACTTTTTGAGATGCTCGAAGAAGCCGATGCGGACGTGATTCACCTCTGCGAAGTGACACCGGCGCTTCATGCGAAGCTTCGGAATACCGATTGGATTCAAGACGAGTATGAGCTGGGGCCGCGTGTTCCAGAGAAACCCTACGGTTCGCTTTTGCTTTCCCGGCTGCCTGTGAGGCGCTACGGCGTATTTGACCTTCCTTCGATCATGGGCCGAAGGCTTCATTGGATCGACCTCGGTGCGCGGGTCTGTGTTGCCGGCGTTCATCTCGAATCCACCGAGGCGCTGGCAGCCGCGCGTTCAGAACAGCTTGAGCGATGCCGAAACGTGCTTCGGGATTACGAACACGTGCTTTTTGTTGGGGACTTTAACTTCGATGCCGGAGCTGCCGAGGAAGCGCTGCTTCACGATTTCGTCGACGTTCATGCGGCGCTTCACAGCGCGCCGAGCGCGACGCGGGATCCAGCCGGTAACCGCTACGGGAAAGGAAGCGCGGCGAGACGAATCGATCGCATCTGGCTCCGTTCATTGTCGGCGAAGGCTGAGAAGATCGACGTGCTCACAGGAGATGTCTCCGACCACTATGGGCTGCGGGCGGAGATTTCTTGGCCGACTTGAATGCCGGATTACGCTTACTCCGATTGGCTATCGAGCAAGACCTCCGCGCGAACCTTCGCGGCGTCGATGCTCTCGAAGAGCTCCGTGGGAAAAGATCGGTTCTGCCGGAGCCAGGTGTAGAACGCGTAAAGGGCGCGGGATGGCCTGCTTCGGATCACGATGAGCTCGGCGATCAGTGCGTGTCCATGCTTCGCAGACCATCGATTTCCGGACTCGACGAAATACTTCCGAGTTGTCGCGTCGAGCCTTAAAGGATCGAGACGCTCCGGATCCGCGATGATGACGAAGCGTCCACGTCTCGCATAGCCATCGAGGACTTCGAAGTAAGCGTCGATCTGCTCCGGCGTGGCGGTCGAGAGCATCCGCACGATGACGAGCGGGAAGCGCGAGTCGTCAATCTCGGCAATGCCTTCAAACATCCTCTCAGACTACCATTTTTGACGATCCAAAGACGTGTCCTTGCGCTTTCTTTTGGTTCCGCACTAGATCCTTCCCATGGCGGAACTCGACCCGGCGGAGATGTTGCGGCGCGGATACACGCGGGAGACCACGATCGTTCGCGATCCGTTCGGGAAATGGTTCGACGCGGGCGAGCCAATCGAGCACCCGGGGGTTCGCCGCGCGTTTGACGGCTGGATTGAGCGGGCCCCAGACGGGCGGATGTGCATCAGGAATTCGATCCACTGGGTCTATGCGGACATCCAGGGGCCAGCTTATTTCGTGCGCGGCGTCGAGGAGAGCGCAGGGGTAATCTGGCTGCTGCTCTCCGGGGCGCGAAAGACGCCTCTGAAGCTTAGCTCGCTTCGCGTCTCCGCGGCGGACGATTCACTTTGGTGCACGGTCTTCGAGGACCTGCCGGCACGTTTTGAACGGGGCGCTGCCCAATCGATGGCGGATTACCTGGTCGAAGATCGCGGCGAGGTTGTCTTTCTCTTCTCCGGAGAGCGCGTTGTGCCCAATGTTACCGAGCGCCCCGAAGAGTGTTAACGGCGGCCTCCGGGCCTTGCACTCCGTAGGCAGACAGCTAGGTAGTTCTTGACGGCGCATGGCGCCGCACGGGAATCGATGAGCCAAGACGTGAAGAAGATGAAGGAGATGGGCGCGATTGCGATCGCGCTGAGCATCTCGATTCCGCTTGTCAGTGGATTGGTCTTTGCCCTGAAGGATGGCTCCGTTCGCGCGCAAGAGGCGCCGCTTCGATCGATGATCGGTGATGCGCGTTACGAGGCGCTTTCCGAAGGGGAGGGCGGATTTCCGCATTATCTAGGGTACGAACGCGTGGCTCCCGATTTCTCGCTCAGCGAACGCGGCGGGGAGAGCTGGTCGCTCGAAGCGCACCGCGGAAAGCTCCTCATCGTGAACTTTTGGTCGGTGACATGCGGACCCTGCCTTGAAGAGATGCCAAGCCTGGAGACACTCGCGGAGCGAGTGGAGCGCCGCTACGACGATGTTGAAGTGGTCGCCATCTCGACCGACGAGAGCTGGGAAGCGATTGCCAGCGTTGTGCCGGCTGCGGGGCATATGACCTACCTTCTCGATCCGGAAAAGCGTGTCTCGCGAGAGCTCTTTGGAACCGAACTTTTCCCCGAGACCTGGATCATCGACGAAGATGGTGTGGTCCGGATGCGCTACGACGGCGCCTTCGATTGGTCGAGCCCCTTGGTGCTCGACGTGATCGAGAGCCTCCGCGCGCATTGACCTGCCCACTGGACTTACGAAATTCCTCGCTCAAACTCCTCGGGTGAGCCGTCGCGAGGAAATCAAAGCGATAGGAATCCAGGCTTGGCTGATCGCGAGTCGCCGCGTCGGCCTTCGGCGCAAGCGAGCGCAGAAGCGCAGGGTTTCTCAAAGCGGTAGCGGAAATGTCCTGGTTTTCTGCCTGCATGGGTTTATGGCCGGCGGGCCGGTCTTCGATCCGATGCGTGACGTGATTGAAGCAACGACCGGCGCACGGACGACAACGTATAGCTACGGTCCGCTCTCGAGCTTTGAGGGGACGGCGCAGAAAATTGCGCAGCGGATTCAGGAGGAGCGCCGCGATGGTGAGCGGCTCGTGGTCCTCTGCCATTCGCTCGGAGGCTTGCTTGCGCGTCATTTGGAGTACGCATTCGGGGTGGAGATCGATCTCTTGATTACTCTTGCGACGCCGCACGCCGGCACGGAGACTGCCTCGATTGCCCCCGGCCCGATGGGCATCGCACTACGCCCCGGAAGCCGGGCGCTGCGCGCGTTGCCTCGCCGTACCGAGGCGCCCCATATCGTTTTCGTGGCAGAGAAAGATACTGTGGTCAGTCCGCTTTGGAGCAGCTTCGCGATCGACAACGCCAAGATTTGCACTGTCGCGCGCGCCACGCATAACTCGATTCTTTACGATGCCAGGGTCACTCGCCGAATCGTGGAGCGGGTGCTCGCGATCCAATGACCTCACGCTTCGTGCGCCTTTGTCGTGCAATAGATGCGCGTAGGCATCGAAATTGACAGGACAAAACGATTTCCACGGGTCCTACGCGCAAGGCGGTTGAGAGATCCCAAAAAGCCGTGGTATTGTCGCGCGCCGCGTCCATCCTGCGGCGCTAACCAGAACACTGGAACGAGAATCACTCGGACATGAAGAAGACCTTCACCCTTGTCATCGCGTGTGCCCTCCTCGGCACGCTCACCGCGTGCGAGCCGTCGCCGGCCAGCGATATCACCATCGAGCGTTTGCCCGAGGTGCAGCCCAACCTTCCTGCGGTTCCGACGCTTCCGCCCCCGCCTTATCCCACGCAGTACGACGACAGCTCTTACAGCATCTACGGGGTACGCGCGCGCTTGCGACATACAATCAACGAAGAGCTGACCGTGACGGGCTATATCGTCGATATTTATCAGCCACCCGAATGCGACCGACGTGACCGTGAGTGTCGTGCCGCGGCTCCGCATATGTGGATCGCGGACGCCCGCGGTGAAGGTGAACGCGCCAATCAGATGATGGTTGTCGGTTACGCAGAGAACCAGGCGTCGATCGACGAGGCCGTGGAACTCGCCGCACGCGGCCGTTACGAGCCGCCGGACCCCGAATCCGGAATTCTTCCGATTCCGACCGACTTCGCGGTCGGCAACAAGGTGAAGGTCACCGGGCGATTTACCCGAATGGCCAGCACGGGCTTCAATAGCTCGGAAGGCCTCATGGAATATCGCGGCCACGAGACCCTCGAGGCGGTCGAGCCCGCGGAATAGTCGTTCCCGCGGAACTTTGGGGCGGGCTGCAAGTCTGAACACCATGGTTCCTGGTCGAAACGGAAAGGCGCGAACACCTCGGGTGCTCGCGCTTTTTCTATGTTTGGCGATGAGCTGCGAAAAGGCGATGCCGTCACCGACGCTCGCTCCGAAGAGCGCTGACCGTGATTGGTCGCTTCTCTTCGTCCTCGGCTACGATAACAACCTCGATGGGCATGCCGAGTCGATTCAGGCTCAGCTTGAATCCGCAGTTCCCAAACGCACAGGGCTGCGGGTTCTGGTTGACCGTCGTGGCGAGTCCATTCGTGAGTTCGAGTACTGGCGAGGGGGGGCGTCGGTGAGAGACCTTTTTCGGGAGGACCTGGCTTCCCGTGGCTCGACGCTGATCGCGGATCGCTTGGCCGCGATGAAGCGAGAGCTTCCAGCCCAGCATTACGCGCTTTTTCTGCTCACTCATGGCGGCGGGGCAGGCGAGATGTTCTTGGATGAATCGCCGGAAGCGAGCGTCGACGAGGCCGAGTGGGCGAGCTCTTCATCGCTGGCTCAAACCCTTTCAGGCGCCGCTCTCGACCTGCTCTTTTTGCAGCAATGTGGACGGGCGAACCTGAGCACTTTCTACGAGTTTCGAGAAACGGCCGAGTACACGCTTGCCGCGCAGTCCGTGATGTTCGCTCCGAATGCGTATTACGAGGGCATGCTCGAGGCGCTTCGACGCGGTGATATTCAAGATGGCCTCAGCCTCGCCCGCGCGATCGGGGAGTCCGAAGCTCCCTCCCAATCGATTGCGCTCAGTGCGATCCGAAACTCCGCGTTTGAGACGTTCCCTCGCGCTTTGGAGGATTTGGAAGAGACGAACGATGCGCCGATTGCCGCTCAGGTCACCTATCGCTTTCACGGGCAGCGTTTTGCCGATTTGGGGCAAGCCCTCGAACGTGCCGGACTCTCCGAATCTCACTCGCTTCAGACGTGGATCGACGAAGCGGTGGTCTACCGATTCTCGAACGCCCAGATTGAACCACGCTCCCCGAACTGGAGCGGAGTATCGCTTGGGATCGACCCTCCCGAGCGACGTCCTTCCGCGCTTCAAGCTCTTTCGACATTGCGCTTTCTGCCTGAGCAAGATCCCGGCGAAGAGCTTGCGTTCGAAGGCTCCGCGATCGTCGTTGCGAGCGAATAGACCGAACCATCGATGCATCGGCTCTCCTTTCTCAATGGGAGAAGAGATTCCTTCTTAGTATCAAAAACGGTGAAAAGTCCTCACCGACAAACGCTGCCTTCCACTCGCCTGTTTTGTACGGTCTACGACCGACGAAATCGAAAAATGCTTGTCTTTTAGGGGAATCTCCGTCGGCTAATCTAACCCATTTGGGTTATGGTACCTTTGCCGGCGTTTGAATCGCTCCGAGGAATCCGAATGGATTGTGCAAAAAATGTTCATCATTGGGAGTAGTTTTCTCTCATCTCGTGATATTTTGGGGAGGTGCCATCGAGTCTGCGGATAGATGTCAACGAAAGCGCTTGGCCCCTCGTGATCATTCGGGTTGAGCCACTGTCGACGCCCACCGTTGCTGGAGCAAAAAAGTTTGGGGCTGCGATCGACCAATTGCTGGCGCGTAGCGAGCGCTTCGCTTCGGTGATCGATGGCCGCGGAGTGGACGTCATGCCGAGCGCGGTCGTTCGAAAGGCTCTGGCCGAGGAGCTCCGCCGGCAAAGGGAGGCGCTCGCGCGTTTTTGCGTTGCGGAGGCGATGCTCGTGAACTCACAGCTCGTGCGCGGTCTTATCACGGCGGTTCACTGGATTACCTCTCCTCGGCATCCGGTCCGCTGTTTTGTGCGCGAAGAGGCAGCGCTGCAGTGGTGTGGCGACCTCCTTCGTTCCGAACACTGGCGGAACTCCTGCTCTGGTGTCGAATCTTCTCCTCAGAGGTTCTGATGGGCGCCGGAGTTGTTTCAGATGAGAGCGACTGGCCGCGCTTTCGCATTCGCTTTCAGGGACCTGGGATCGACTTAGACGATGTCGCAGCGTTTCGTCGAGAAATGGACCGGGTGCTCTCTCGAAGAGAGCGGTTCGTTTCCATCGTCGATGGGCGCCGGGTGACTGAGATGCCCGGCCCCTTGGTTCGCAAAGCGTTCGCGGACTCGCTCGCAAAACACCGACTTCAACTTTCGGATTGGTGCGCGGGAGAAGCGATTGTTGTCGAATCAAACTTCTTAAGAGGTCTGATCACCGCGATCTTCTGGATCACCTCGCCGGCACACCCGAGCAAAACATTCACGGAACCTGGCGCCGCCCGAGACTGGACGCTCACTCAGCTCGAGAGCCGTTGACGAATCGAAGAACCTCCGCGAAGTGAGAACTCATGCGTTTTGGGAGTGCCTATTGTGCCGGAAGCGTGATCTCCACATCGAGCGCGGGCTGAATCTTGATGGTGCCAAGTGCAGCGGAAAAGGGCTTGATGCCGAAATCGGGCTGATGAATGCGGACCCTCGCGGACCAATTGGATCCATTCTTTTGAGCGGTGATTCGGAGCTCTTTCGTTCGGCCGCATAGGGTCAGGTCGCCGACGATCGTGGCCCGGTCTTCCTCTCGTTCGATACTCTTGCTCTGAAAGACAATCGAAGGATGGCGCTTGGTATTGAGCACGTCCTTTTTCAGATTGCCCTGAATCTTTCCCTTGTCCCATCGACCGATTTTGCCGGGGGCTTCGCGCCCATTCTCCATCGCGCAGACCACTTCGATGGCGCCGGACTGAAACTCTGCTCGGAGGTTCCCCTCTGAGAGTTCAACGGTGAACTGATTCGCTGCGAGTTTGAGATCGTGCGCGGCCTTTGCGAGGAGTCCCTCCTTGTACGTAAAGATCGTGCAGGAAGCGTCGGCGGCGGTGTACGTGGGCATCGCTGGACGCTAACCCGGAAAAAACAACGCGGCACGCGCTCTCCTACGACTTCTCACGTTTCGGATGTCAAAGGTTGTCAAACCTTGCTCCGATCGGCGGCGCGCCGCCTTTCGAGCATGCATTCTTCGCGCATGCGTTCGCTGCCTTTTATCCTTTTCGTGCTTCTCGTGGCTGCCTGTGACCCTGAAGAGGAGCTCCCCAGCTTGCCCATCGACGCCGCAGGATTGGATGGCTCCGTGGATGGTGGCGTTTCGGATGCACAGGTGGATTCGGCGGACGTTGAAAGCCTTCGCCTCCGAATCGCGTCGTGGAATATTGAGAACTTTCCGAAGCACGCGCGCACGGCGGAACATGTACGCCGGCTGATCGAAGCGGAAGAACTGGATCTGGTGGGGGTCCAGGAGATCGACGATATCGAGGCTTTCGAGGCGCTCGCGGCCTCGCTCCCCGAGCATGGCTTCTATTATACGTTCGATCGCTGGGCCTACACTCGCGTCGGCTTTCTCTATCGACAGTCCCTCTTTGAGGTCGGCGAGGTTGAGCGCCTCTTTTCACGCGAGACATTCGCGTTTCCGAGAGACCCGATCGCCGCCGAGATTCGGGTGAAGGGGACGGACTTCGACTTCCTCTTTGTGGTCGTTCATCTGAAGGCCCAGGTGGACGAACGCAGCCGCATGCGCCGCGCGGCCGGGATTGCGCGGCTCGGTGAATGGATTCGCATGGAGCAGGAAACCGAGCCCGAGATCATCGTCGTTGGGGATTTTAACGATTCGCTTCAAGACCCGGAATCTGAGAACGTCTTCACGCCGCTTCTCGAGGATGGCCACGTCTTTCTATCGGGGACGGAGAACTCGCCCGAGCTTGCAGGCGATTACTCCTATGTTCCCTTCCGCGCGATGATCGACCACATCATGGTCACCCGCGAGACGATGGACGAATACGGCGGGGGGCGTACGTATATCCATTCCCCCGATCTCGACGATCCGGCCTATCTCGACATCGTCTCCGACCACCGCCCAGTCATCTCAGAGTTTCGACTGAGTCCATAAATGACTCGGGAGAATCTCTACGCGAACGTTGAGATATCGACGCTCATAAGAAGTGGTTGGGGGCTTTCCTCAGGCGAAGCTTTCCCGTCCTCGAGTTCGTCGGCATCGAGCATTCCGTTGCCGAAGAAGCAGCCCTCCGGCGGGACTTCGTCGATGATGCCATCGCAATCGTTGTCGATTCGATCGGTGCAATCCTCGATGCGGCCTGGGTGTACGAAGGCGCGGGTATCGTCGCAATCTTCGGGAACCAGGAAGCCATCGCCGTCGGCGTCGCCGAAGCAATTGGCGAGCGGATCGTCGTAGCCGTCTTCGCCGTCACAGTCCTGATCGATGCCGTCTGGGCAAACCCCTTCGAACGCCCCAGGGTAAACGGTGGCGTCACGATCGTTGCAGTCCTCCGTGTAGTCGAAGCCGTCCCCATCCCCGTCTAGGGGGCAAGCGATGGCTACGTCCAGGCCATCCTGCCCGTCGCAGTTTTGGTCGATACCATCGGGGCACTCGGGTTCCGTTGCGCCGGGATGGATCTGGGGATCGTTATCGTCGCAATCCTCGATGACCTCAAGATACCCGTCCCCGTCCGCGTCGCGGAAGTCGTTGGTCGGACAATCGAGTGCGATCCCATCGCAGTCCCAGTCGGTTCCGGTTCCACATGGTTCGGGGGCTCCGGGGTAAATCGCTGGGTCGTCGTCGTCGCAGTCGATGTCCTCCGTAAACCCATCCCCGTCGGCGTCGATGGTGCAGATGGTCTCACCGTCGCAATCCCAGTCGATCGATCGGTCGACTTCGCAGAGGTTCTCTGCGCCGGGATAGACCTGCGGATTCAGATCGTCGCAGTCTTCGAGCTCGTTGTATCCATCGCCGTCCGCGTCCCAAATCGGGTTTCCGATGCACGGGGGGATCTCACCATCGCAGTTGTAGTCGAGCACCGCGCCATCGCACCGTTCCGGGGCACCGGGGTAGACCTCACTATTCGAGTCATCGCAATCGACGTCGGCGGTGTATCCATCGCCGTCCGCGTCGACGGTAGAATGGCTGAGCGAGCAGCCGCCGACCGCGAGTAGGACGGCGACGGCCCCCGAACGCGCGAACGTCTGAGAGGAGCGGGAGATGAGCTGAAGGCAGTGATGAAGAAAGGTCATGAGAGATAGGGAAGGAGAGAAGGGATAAGAAAGGAGAGAAGGGATAAGAAAGGAAAAACGGCGTTTTACGCGGCCTTGAGCTTGTTCCAGATCGCGGTGCCTTCGAGCCCGGCTTTGTCGAAGCCCGGGAGGATCACTTTGTGGAGAGCGTTTTCGAACGCCTCAATCCGGTCTTCCCGGCTCAGGCTCCCAAAGGGCGAAAGCTTGTGTGGTTTGTTGCTTGGCTTCGGGATGATGCTCTCTTCGAGACTCGGCAGCGCGCGGGCGATCAGGCGCTGGGCAAAGTCCCGTTCGCGATCGTTCAGCTTCGTCTGTTCGAGCCACCACCAACCGACTCGGCCGTGGTAGCTCTCGTCCGCCAGCATTCGGGTCAGAACTTTGTAGGCGACGGGGTCGCTCGCGTTGTCGCGCACCCCGCGGATCATCTGAACCGAGATCGTCTCACCAATGCAAAGCGAACCGATCATCGTGATGATCTGCTGCTTCCGGGGATGGTTTTTGGGGTTGGCGCGTACCCAGTTCGGTTCGGGCACTCGCTCGTCCCAGCCACCAAGGCTCTTCACCATCCGGTCGCAGAGGTCGACGTGCAGTGCTTCGTCGCGGACAACACGGGTCATTGCGCCGATGAGATCGACCGGGGCGCCGGATTGACAGAGCTGCGTTAGAAGCTCGCTAAAGGCGAGGAGCGAGCGCTGCTCGTCGAGCGCCCGGAGCACGAAGGAACGCCGGCCGCGGTCGCGCACCTTCGCGTCGTAATCACTCGCGCGCGCCTTGAGGTCGTCCCACGCGAACTGGTCGACTTCCGTGAAATCAGCGTGCGTTTTGGCGATCGGACCTTCACCGAAGGCTTCGTATCGAGGGGCAGCCTGATTGAGTCGCTTTTCCATGGGGCGAAACAAAGCAGGAACGGTGCCAACGCCGATCTCGACAAAACCCCGAGGGATTTGGCTTTCCGTTTGATACGCTGGCACAGCTCGACACAGAAACTGTGACGTCGTTGGCGGGCGAAAAGCCCCCAAAGCCCCGCCGTTTTCAACGAAACCTTCACGGTATAAAGTTGTTGGCCGACCGGCTATGAAAGGTTGATTGGATGAACATGAGATGCTTCGCCTTGCTGGCACTTATGGCACTGGGTGCCTGCGCGGATGGCCCGGACGAGGATGGAGACGGTTAGGGCAACCTCTCCGACTGCGACGATACGAATGCGAACGTGTACCCCGGAGCGGAGCCAGATTTCCCGACGTGTTCCGACAATCCATGGCTCGATTATGATTGCGACGGTCGCGAGGCGGACGATTGCTGCGGAGACAATTTCTGCGTGGAGACAGGACCTGACATCGATTTCGATGGACGTGTTGGTCCGGCGGACTGTGATGAAACAAACCCGAGCGTTTACGAAGGGGCCATTCCGACCTTCGAGATCTGCGAAGAAGACCCAACCCTCGACTACAACTGCGATGGAGTCTTTGACGACTGCTGCAATAGCGATCGCGGATTCTGCGTCGAGAGTCGCTGAGCGAGCGGACTATTCGTCTACTTCGGTCGCCGCGCTAGCGGCTTTCGCGAGCTCCTCGGTGAGGAGCTGACGAGCAATATCCGTGGCCGGACCAACCGGTCTCACGGCGCGCTCAACGCCGGCCGCGCCAGCCGATTCGTAGACGAGATTTAAGGAGCGATGCGCCCCGGTATCATCGCCGTGGCTTGCGCAAGCGTGGGCCCGGACGATTTCGTAAGTGAGGGCGAGCGCGCCGGACGCGTCCGCTTCGTTCGCTCTTCGAAGCGCTTCGCGCGTATTGCCCTGAACGACATAGAGCAGGGCCTCACTCGCGACGAGCCACTCCTCGATCACGCCGGAAGCAGGACGCGTGATTTGATCCATCGCTTCCTGCGCTCCCTCGAGGTCGCTGCGCTCAAGTCGCACGGTGGCGAGCGCCTGAAGGCTGCGCTCTCGAAGATCGGGCCGCAGTGCCGCGGTGTCGATCGATTCAAGATGCTGGCTTGCACGTTCCCACTCGCCCACGGCCGTGAGGGGCACCGCGGCGAAACAGACCGCATGCGCATGAGCGTCGGCATCTGACGCGTTCTTCAAGCGGCGCAGACGCGCCTCGAGGTGTGCGATCGCGCCGGGTTCCCGCCGGCTCACCCGCCAGCAAAGAAGCGCTGTCCCGCGAGTGCTGGCGCTGCGTCTTGCGGAGAGGAAGGCGAGTACCAAGGCCACCGCGACACCTGCTGTTGCGGCCGTCATTGGGGGCATCACCGACGACGTGATGTAAGCGACGAGGGCCGCGACGAGCCCACTTGTCAGCGCGGCCCGGAGGACCATTCCAAACGAGAACATCCGAGTTGGCACCCGCCACAAAAACGGCCGAAGCCATGGCGCGATCACCATGGCGACACCTGCGGCGAGGAGGCTTGGGTGCATCTCCCTTCAGCTCCGCTGCGCTCCGATGACCACAGCATCGAACCGATGGTTCGCCGCGAGGTGAGATCGAAAATGAGATTGAATAAGCATGGGGCGGCGATGCCAGTCGGACCTCTCGGAGGTCTTACGACGCCAATCTGTAGCACCTGTCATCTCGACCGTCGATGGCGGTCATCCTCGAACAAAATCACCGAATCGAATTGAATCTTCGGAGAAGATGCGCATCATAGCGACGCCACGCGAGGGTGGCGGAACTGGCAGACGCGCGGGGTTTAGGTTCCCGTGTCCGAAAGGACGTGGAGGTTCGAGTCCTCTCTCTCGCACCAAACGCCAAGCTCAGAGATGAGCTTGGCGTTCTTTTATCCGC